>NZ_JBHYGG010000281.1:0-39701 GCF_051859125.1 Gemmata sp. | reverse complement strand
GGTGGGGCCCCAACCCGGGGGCCGGGGGCGCCGCCGCCGCGGGTTGCTGCTCCCCCGGGCCCCCCCCCGCCCCCGGCTCGCCGAGTACCTGTTTCAGTCCTTGCTCGCCTCGGTGCGGGCCTTCTTGAGCTTCTCGCTCACCTTGCGGCGGCGCTCGCCGTCCCGCTTCGAGATGTCGTCCATCTTCAGCGCCTTCTCCCACGCGGCGATGGCGTTCTTCTTGTCGCCCAGCGCCATGTAGCAGTCCGCGAGGTGGTCCCAGATCTCGAGGTGCGCGCCGTCGTCCTCGTCGAGGGACGCCTTCTTCAGCGGCTCGAGCGCCTCCTTGTACTTCTTCTGCTTGAAGAGCACCCACCCGAGGCTGTCGAGGTACGCGGCGTTCTCCTTGACCTCGTCGATCTTCCCCTCCTCCTTGAGCTTCTTCTTCTCCTTGACGTCGAGCTCGAGCGCCTCCTTGATGAGCTTCTCGGACTCCTCGAGGTTCAGGTCGTTGTCGGACCAGATGAACCCGAGGTCGTTCTTGTAGGTGGCGCTGTCCGGGTTCCGCTTGATCAGCTCCTGGAGCTGCTTCGCGCCCTTCTCGACGTCCTTCTTCTCGACGTACAGGCCGCTGAGCGTGTACTGCACGCGGTCCTTGATCCGGCCCTTGGCGTCGTCCTTCAGATTCTTGTCGGCGTCGAGCTTCTCGAGCACGTCGGCGTAGGTGGTGATGGCGTCGTCGATCTTCCCGCCCTCGCGCTGGACCCAGCCCTTGAGCTGGAGGAAGTACCAGGCGTCGTTGGTGAGTTCGAGGAGCCCCTTGGTCATGGTGAGGGCCTCGTCGATCTTGCCCTGCTTGGCCTTGGCCTGGACGAGCCGCTCGATGATGAACGGCTTGGCGTTTTCGACCTCCATCGGCCCCTTCATGTCCACGAGCTTCTCGCACACCTCGACGACCTCGGCGTACCGCTTGGCGTCCCAGTTGAGGTCGATGAGCCCCTCGTAGGCGGCGAGGATCTTCGGCCCGCTCTTGAGCTTGGTGGCGAGGTCGACCTGGTGCTCGTAGAACCGCTCGGCGGCGGCGGTCTCGCGGAGGATCAGGGCGGCCCGGGCCAGGATCGCGGTGCCGTTGTAGTTGAACGGCTTCTCGTCCTCCTTGGCCTCCTTCATCATCTTCACGGCCTCGGCCACGGCCTTCTTCGCCTTCTCCTTGTCCTTGAGCAACTCGCGGAGCTTGGCGGTCTGCGTGTCCTCGGTGGTCGCCCCGTTGAGCTTGAGGAGCGACTCGCGGAGCGGGCTGGCCTTCTTCGGCTCGTCGGCCCGCCCGGCCCCGGTCCCGGCGAGGAGCAGCAGCCCCGCCGCCAGAAGCCCGATCCTCGTCCACCGTAGGTATCCTGCCATGACGTCTCCCTGGCTCGCGAAGGTGGGGAACCTGTACCGATAGCGACGATTCTACCGCCGGACCGTAACCGGTGCTACGCGGGATTCGGCCCGGGCGGTGGTGCGCTGTGTGGGGCGAACCCTGAGTGCCAGCGAGGGGGTAATGCGCACCCCCTCGCTGGCGCTCAGGGTTCGCCCACCACCGGACCAACTTCCTACAACCAACCATCAACGGTCCCCACCCAACACGCGGCACCCACCATGTCCAAGATACCTGTGATCGGCATCGGCCCCGACGGCGCGGCGGGGCTGTCGGCCCGCTCCCGCACGCTGCTCGCGGAGGCGGAGGTGGTCTTCGGGTCCGACGCGACGCTCCGGTTGCTCCCCGAACTGACCGGCGAGCGGGTGCCGATCGGCAGCGACCTGCCGGCGGCCGTGGCGAAGCTCCGCGGGCACCTCGGGGTGAAGCGGATCGCGGTCGTGGCGAGCGGCGACCCGCTGTTCTACGGCACGGCCCGGTACCTGTGCGAGAAGGTCGGGCCGGACCACTTCGAGGTGGTGCCGCACGTCTCCAGCATGCAGCTCGCGTTCGCCCGCATCAAGGAGACGTGGGAGGAGGCGTACCTCACCGACCTCGCCGCCCGGCCGCTCGACGACGTGCTCGACAAGGTCCGCACCGCCGAGACCGTGGGGCTCTTCACCACGGAGGAGGCGCACCCGGCCCGGATCGCCCGCGAGCTGCTGGCCCGCGGGATCGACTACTTCAACGTGTGGGTGTGCGAGAACCTCGGCGGCAAGGACGAGCGGATCACCCGCGGCGAGCTGACCGACGTCCGCGACATGAAGTTCGACCCGCTCAACATCATGATCCTGAAGCGGAAGGCGAACCGGCCCGACCGCCAGCGGGTCGGGGCGAAGCTCCGGCGGTTCGGCAACCCGGACGACGTGTTCGCCCAGACCCGGCCGAAGACCGGCCTCATCACCCAGAGCGAGGTGCGGGCGGTCGCGCTGGCGCAGCTCGACCTGAACACCGGCGACGTGTTCTGGGACGTGGGCGCCGGGTCCGGGTCGGTGGCGATCGAGGCGGCGGCGCTGGTGAGCCCCGGGCCGAGCTACGCCATCGAGCAGGACTCGGCCGACTACCACCTGATCGTGGCGAACGCCGCGCTGTTCGGCGTCTCGAACGTGCGGCCGGTGTTCGGCACCGCCCCGGAGGTGTTCGCGTCGCTCCCGCACCCGGACGCGATCTTCGTCGGCGGCAACGGCGGCGAGGTGGCGCGGCTCATGGAGGCGTGCTACGCGGCGCTGCGGCCCGGCGGCCGGCTGGTGACGAACGTGGGCACGCTGGAGATGATCTCGTCCACCTACGCGGTGCTGAAGCGGCTCGGCGGGCGCGTCGACGTGCTGCTGATGAACCTGGCCCGCGGCGTCGAGCAGTTGGAGAGCCTGCGGTTCGAGGCGATCAACCCGACCGTGTTGCTACGAGTGCAGAAGGGGGCGTGAGCAGTTGAGGCACGGCGCGAAGTTGGTTGCGGGAGTCGGGGGGACCGATCCTCGCAAACGATGCCAACTCTTCGCAAACGACCCCGGAGTCTTCGCGAACGATGGGGAGAGCCTCGCGAACGACCCCGGACTCCTCGCACACACGCAGAGGAGGCATTCATGCCGGACAGGAATCGCCTACTGAGCCCGACATCGCGGTGCCGGCAAAACGCGAGTGGCGACCCGAAGGTCGCCGCTCGTTGAGAATCGATAATCGTCACTTCGCGGCCTTGGCCGGCTCGGTCCAGTGCGGGCTGAGGCAGCGGATCTTGTACAGGATCTTGTCCCGGTCCGGCCCCGCGGCCGTCTCCAGCTTGCTCTTCAACTTCTTCATCTTCTTCTTGCGGGTGTACCGGCGGTCCAGTTCGATGCGACGCTCGACCATATACTCTCTCCTGGCACTAAACGCCCGAGTTCCGTGAACGATGAGTCAAACTTACAGCGACGATGGCCCCGCGACAAGTCGCGTCCGCGGTCTGCTCCTGGTGACCTGGGCCGCGCTCACCGCCGCCGCGGTCGGGTTCGTGTTCACCTTCGGCACGAACGCCCCCTACGCCGACGAGTGGGAGTTCGTGCCGGCGCTGGTGGGCAGCGAGCCGGCCCTGCCGTGGGTCTGGAAGCAGCACAACGAGCACCGGATGGTGCTCTCCCGCCTCGTCTACTACCCGCTGTTCCAGGTCACACGCGACTTTCGCACGGGGATGTTGCTCCAGGTCGCGGTGCTCTCGGCCTTGGCCCTCGGCCTCATGTCGCTCACGGCCCGCCTCCGCGGCCGCCCGGTGCTCGCCGACGTCTTCTTCCCGGTGACTCTGCTCCACCTCGGGCACTGGGAAAACTTCGTCATGGGCTACCAGCTCTGCTTCGCGCTGTTCACCGTGCTGGTGACCGGCCTCGTGGTGGTCGCGCTGCGGGCGACGCGCGAGTCGGCGTTCCCCTCGGGAGTGGCGGCGGGCGTCCTCGGGTTCCTGGTCGCGCTCACCGGCGGGTCGGGGCTGGTCGCGGCGCTGCCGGTCGCGGCGTGGGTCGCGTACCTCGCCGTCCTCGTGGCGCGCCGCGGGCAGCGATTGCGGGCGCTGGTGCTGGCCGGGCTCTCGCTGCTGCCGCTGCTGTACATCGGCGTGTACTTCATCGGGTACGAGAAGCCGCCGCTGCACCCGCCGCTGAGCCGCGACCCGGCCGCCGTCGCGATGGTGACGGGCGAAGTGATCGCGATGGCGCTCGGCATCGGCGCATCCGGCGTATGGCCCGTTGCGGCGCTCGCACTGCTGGGATTGCTCGTCGCCACGACGATACTCATGTGGCGACGAACCGGCGACCACACGGCAGCGGTCGGCGTGGCCGCGGTGCTGCTCGGGGTGTGCGGGGTGGCGCTGGCGATCGGGTTCGGCCGCGGGTCGATGGGCACCGACATGGGCCTGTGGTCGCGGTACTCGCTGCTGACGTGGCCGCTGCTCGGCGGCGTGTACCTCGCGTGGGCCGCGGCCGGGCGGAAGTGGGTGCCGCTGTTGATCTGCACGGCCGCCGCGTTCGTGTTCCCGGCGAACCTCGGCACCGGGATGTTGATGGGCGCGAACGTCCACGAGCACTACGTTCGCCTGACGCTCGCCGCGACCGCCGGCGCGCCCGCGGAGATGATCGTCGAGCAGTTGTTCCCCGACAGCCCGAACGCGGGGCAGGTCGAACGCGCGCTCGCCGGCATCCCGCTGCTGCGTGCCGCGAACGTCGGCATCTTCGCGACCGGCGGCCGCGCCGAGCCGTCGTGGGGGGACTGGCTGCTGCCGGCGCTCGCCGTGGGCCTGCTGGTCCTCGGTGCGCGGTGGGTGTTGGGGTTCGGCCGGGCGGTCGCGGCGGAGCGGGCGCGCGAACTGTTCCGGCTCCAGCACGAGCGGTACGAGGAGCAACTCGTCGCCGCGGCCGGCGCGACGGGCCTGCCCCGCGGGCTGAAGTGGGTCGCGTGCCGGATCTCGGGCGACGCGGTGCTGGTCCGCGACGCGGTCCACGGCGGGATCGCGGCGCTGGTGCCGGTGGTGGTGGAGTTCGCGCCCGAGGCCGGGTCGGACATGGAGGCGAACCCGCTCGCCCGCGAGCCGCGCCCCGCCACGGCGGTGTTCGCGTTCGAGCGCGGCACCTGGACGACCTCCGGCCGCGTCGTGTTCAACCACACCCCGGACCAGACGGTCGCCGCGTTCGCCCAGCAGTTCCGCGTCATCCCGCACGGCCAGCACTGAAACGAGCCCCAGCGGCCCCAGGGTTTGCACCCTGGGCTACGCACTGTCGTCCCTCCGGGACTCGGGTGGTTCGGTGGGTGCCCGGAGCCACTCCGACCCAGGGTTTGCACCCTGGGCTACGCACTGTCGTCCCTCCGGGACTCAAGACCTCGGAGCCCCCGGAGGGGGCGGTAGTCCGTAGCCCAGGGTGTGAACCCTGGGTCCGATGGGCTACGCACTGTCGTCCCTCCGGGACTCAGGGCATTGAGCCCCCGGAGGGGGCGGCAGTCCGTAGCCCAGGGTGCAAACCCTGGGTCTCCTGGGCAAACCCTGGGTCTCCCGCGTGCGAACCCTGGGGCGCGTCCGGCCCGCGCCCTGGGCTTGTCCGGCGGCGCGCGCCACGCTATTGCCCCGGCATCGGAGACTGCCCAGCTTGCGGGCAGGGGCCGGCAGCCCAGCATCTTCCGACGGAGGCGGCGCATGGGGCGGTCGTACTGGTGTGGAACGGGCGCGGTCGGCATCGCGGTTCTGGTGTCCGCCACCTTCTCGTTGCGCGCCCCTGCTCAGTCCGAGCCCGACCTGTTGCCGCCGTCGGTCGTCCAGCTCCCGCGGGCCGAGGTCCTCGAACTCCCGCCGCAGCCGCGGGCCGACGACGGGGACGACGTGCTGCCGGCGCAGTTCCTCGCCCCCGGGCAGCCCCTCGCGCGGCCGCCGGCCGGCCAGGCCGCCCCGGGCGGGGCCGTGCCCGACCCGCCGACGCCCGTGGTCCGCATCCGGGTCCGCGTACCCGCTCACACGCCGCCCGGCGACGACCTCAAGTACACGATCACCGTGCAGAACACTTCGACGGCCGAGGCCCACGGGGTCACCGTGCGGAACCCGCTCCCCGAGGCGGTCGAGGCGCTGGTGAAGGCCGAGCCCGAGTGCGACAAGGCGAAGACCACGCCCAAGGTGCTGTACTGGTCGTTCGGCACGCTCGCCCCGGGCAAGTCGAAGGTCATCGAGCTGACGCTGAAGCCGAAGAAGGACGCGGCCGAGGTCAAGAACCTCGCCTACGTCTCGTTCGAGCACGGCGAGGCGGTGACCACGAAGATCCACAAGCCGGCCGTTCGCGTCACCAAGGTCGCGCCCAAGCAGACCGTGCAGGACGAGGCGTACACCGTCCGCGTCGCGGTCGACAACACCGGGAAGGTCGCGGCCGAGAACGTGCGGGTCGTCGAGAACGTGCCCACGTCCGCCGAGGTCGAGCCGGTCACCAAGGGCGCGAAGAAGTCGCAGCAGCCCGACGGCCAGCAGTGGGTGTGGGAGATCCCGACGCTCATGCCCGGCGAGCGGAAGGTCCTCGAGTACCGCATCACGCCGCGGGAGGCGAAGGACGTGTTCGCGCTCACCAGCCTTTCCGCGGGCAAGGGCGTGACCGACCGGGCCGAGGCCCGCACGCTCGTGCTCGTCCCGGGGCTGGGGGTGAAGCTCGTCGGCCCCGCGGCGAACGCGCCGGTCGCGCCGGGCGAGGCCGCGAAGTACGAGATCACGGTCCGCAACACGGGCACGCTGCCGAGCAGCAACGTCCGCGTCACCGGCACCCTCCCGGCGGACTGCAAGCCGACCATGAAGACCGAGGGCGGGCAGCTCTACCGCGACGCCATCCAGTGGGTCGTCCCGCGGCTGGAGCCCGGCGAGGCGCAGACGTTCCGGTTCGCGGTAAAGGCGACCACGACGGGCCGGCGGGTGGTGGTCGCTTCGGTCGCCGACGCGCGCGGCCAGCGGGCCGCCGACGAACTGGCGACCGTGTTCCAGGGCACCGCGTCGCTGTCGTGGGACACCGAGCCGAAGCCGGTCGCGCTGGCGGTCGGCCGCCAGGGCACGTTCACCGTGAAGGTCCGCAACACCGGCGGCGAGGCGGCCCGGAACGTGAAGGTCGAGGTCGACGTGCCCGACGCGGTGAACCTCGTGCAGGTGACGCCGAACGTGCAGGCGAAATCCGGCAAGCTCACGTTCGGGCCGGAGACGATCGCGGCCTACGGGGAGGCGGTGTACACGATCACCTACGAGGCCCGGCAGCCGGCGCAGGCGTGGTTCAAGCTCAAGATGACGGCCGACAGCCTCGGCGACCGCCCGATGCAGACCGAGAAGGCCGTCGAGATCACCGGCGGCGGGCGGTGACCGTGCAATTGGGCGAGCCGGGAGCGGGCGGGACCCGGGTGAAGGTAAACCCGTCGGGGAAGCGCCGGGAGCGTCAGCGACCGGAGTAACGTTACTCCGGTCGCTGACGCTCCCGGCTCGCCAAGATGCCTCCTCAGTTCTGCCCCGCACCGGCCGCTTCAGGAGCCGCCGGCTTCGTCGAGAGCTCCTTCGCCTTCGTCACGAGCGTCAGGAACTCCTTGCGGTGGCCGTTCGGGTCGGCCCCGACGCACCCCTGCGCCTCTTCCAGCACGCCGGCGTAGGTCATCGCGCCGCGGAACTGCGAGTCGCGGAGGATCATCCCGAACGACGCGGCCGCCGCGGCGAACCGGAAGTCGGCGCTCAGGTCCTGGCCCAGCGCCTTGCCGGGGAGCACCTTCGCGAGTTCCTTGCTCGTGTCGCCCTCGGGCTGCTTGTACCGCATCTTCACCGTCAGCCACTCGTCGGGCGCGTTCGGGTCCGGCTTGGCCGGCGTCGCGTACTTCGACTTGTCCACGCCCGGCAGGTCGATGCCCACGCCGACGGGGACGATCTCGTACAGCACGGTGACCTGGTGCCCGCTGCCCATGTCGCCGGCGTCCTTCTTGTCGTTCTTGAAGTCCTCGGCCTTGAGCAGCCGGTTCTCGTACCCGACGAGGCGGTACGCGGCGACCCGGGCCGGGTTGAAGTCGACCTGGAGCTTCACGTCCTTGGCGACGCACGCGAGCGCCCCGCCCTGCTCCACGAACACCTTCTTCGCCTCGTCGACGGTGTCGATGTAGGCGTGGTGCCCGTTGCCGTGGTTCGCGAGGTCCTTCAGCACGTCGTCCTTGTAGTTCCCCATGCCGAACCCGAGGATCGTCAGGAACACCTTGCTCCGCCGCTGCTCCTCGATCATCCGCACGAGGTCGCCGTGGTTCGTGACGCCGACGTTGAAGTCGCCGTCGGTGCAGAGTACCACGCGGTTCACGCCGCCCTCGATGAACGTGCCGCGGGCCAGCTCGTAGGCCTTGGTGATGCCGCCCTCGCCGTTCGTGCCGCCGCTCGCGCTCAGTTCGTTCACCGCGGTCTTGATGCGGTCCTTGTCCGACCCCTTCGTCGGCCCGAGCGCGACGCGGCTGCTCCCGGCGTAAGTGACGAGGCTGACGCGGTCCCTCTCACCGAGTTGATCGACGAGCAGCGCCAGCGATTGCTTGACGAGCGGGAGCCGGTTCGGCGAGTCCATCGAGCCGGACGTGTCGATGAGGAACACGAGGTTCCGCGGCGGCATCTTGGCAGCCTCGATCCGCGACGCCTGCACGCCGACCCGCACCAGGTGGTGCTTGCGGTTCCACGGGCACGGCCCCATCTCCAGGTTGAACTCGACCGGGTCGTCGCCGCGGGGCGTCGCGTACTGGTACGGGAAGTAGTTGACGAACTCGGCGAGGAACACCGCGTCCCTGGGCGGGAGCGCGCCGGCGGTGAGCATGCGGCGGACGTTCGAGTACGACGCGGTGTTCACGTCGGCCGAGAACGTCGAGAGCGCCTCGACGAGCGGCGACCGGAACTCGTTCTCGCGGAACGTGCCGTACTTCTCGGCGTTCGAGGCGTCGTGCCCGTCGAGCACAACGGCCTTTCCGCCCGCGGGTTGCGGCTTCGGGTTTGGAGCCGCGTTCCCCCCGCCCTCGCGGAGCATTCGGGACTTCGTCGCACCGCTACGAACCACGGCCCCGCTGTTTCCGCCGGTGCCGCCAATCGCGCCGCCGGTCACGCTGTCGGATCTCGCGTTTGCCCCACCGGAGCGGAGGAGGTTCCCATCCAGTCCGGGATCCTCGTTCACCAACTCCTTCTCGGGCAAGACTTCTTCTGACTCCTTCTCAACCTTGGCCGCGGCTTGAGGGTTGTCCGGTCCGGCGTCGGACTTCTCTTCAGGAACGGGCTTCGGGTTGCACCCGACGAGGATGCCGAGCAGCGTGGCCGTGACGAGGCCGCACGCGAACGGGCGTGGCATGATGGAACTCCGTGACAGAATCGAGATCCCCGAAGCGGGGAAATGATGGGGGCGTGGGACGCGGCCGCGGGCGATCGCCGGCGGGCCGGTCCCGCAGCCTTCGACGCGGCCCGGCGGGAGTTGGTTCCCGCGGCCGTTACAAATCCGGGGCGGCGGGTGGTATTTTCCCGACGGCCGCAAAATTCTTGTCCGATTTCGGGCCGGGGAGGCGTATTACTGGTGCCGCTGATCAGGACCGAGCCGGGTGGGGACGTGGAACGCCCCCGGGGTATCATGGCACCGCAGGAACTTTGGACCCCGACCACCCGCCCGGGAGTGAACCCGATGCTTCGTTCGTTACTCGCACTCTCACTGCTCGCCACTACCGCGACCGCCGCCGAGAAGCCCGGCCCGTTCTACCCGCCGCTCCCGAAGGCGGCCACCAGCTTCGGGGCGGTCGAGTGCGACGGGTTCATCTACGTCTACGGCGGCCACGCGGGTAAGGCGCACGGGTACTCCAGCGACACGAGCCTCGGCACGTTCCACCGGCTCCCGACCGGCGGCGGCACGGAGTGGGAGGAACTCCCCGGCGGGCCGAAGCTGATCGGCCTGAACCTCGCGGCCGCCGGCGGCAAGGTGTACCGCGTCGGCGGCATGGAGGCGAAGAACAAGGCGAGCGAGAAGGCCGAGATGAACTCGGTCGCCGCCGTCGCGGTGTTCGACCCCAAGACCAAGACGTGGGCCGACGCCGTGCCGCTGCCCGCGGGCCGCTCGTCGCACGACGTCGTCGCCGTCGGCTCGAAACTCGTGGTCGTCGGCGGCTGGCAGATGAAGGCCGACGACAAGTCGGTGTGGTCCGAAACGGCGCTCGTTCTCGACACGGCCGCAAAGGAACCGAAGTGGGAAGCGGTCCCGCAGCCGTTCAAGCGGCGGGCGCTGACCGCCGCAGTGCTTGGCAACAAAGTGTACGTCATCGGCGGCATGACCGACGCGCACGAGATGCTCCGAAAAGTGAGCGTCCTCGACGTCGCCACCGGCAAGTGGAGCGACGGCCCCGACTTCCCCGGCAGCGAGCGCACCGGGTTCAGCCCGGCCGCCACCACCGTCGGCGACCGAATCGTGCTGAACACGTCCGACAAGAGCGTGTACGTCCTCAACGAGAAGGGGACGGCGTGGGACAAGGTCGGCGCGACGGGCGAGAGCCGCTACGTTCACCGGCTCGTCCCGGGCGGCACCAAGGAGTGGGTCGTCGCCGTCGCGGGCGGCACGCCGGTCGGCCCGCACAACACGGTCGAGGTCGTGAAGGTCACCGGCGCGAAGCCGGCCCCGGTCGCGCCCGCGGCCCCCGGCGGGCAGAAGTTCTGCCCCGTGATGACCACCGACGAGATCGACCCGCAGGAATCGAAGGCGGTGACGTACAAGGGCGTGAAGGTGTACCTGTGCTGCGACCAGTGCGTCGGGAAGTTCAACCGCGACCCGGCCGCGTACCTCGACCCGAAGCTGGTCCCCGGCCTCGCCGGGATCGAGCTGCCGAAGCGCGACATCGAGCAGGTGTTCTGCCCCGTACTCAAGGACCGCAAGGTGTCGTCAAAGGACCCGTCCGCGACGTACAAGGGCGTGAAGGTGTACTTCTACAACGACCTCGCGCGGCAGCGGTTCGAGAAGGACCCGGAGCGGTACGCCGACCCGGCCGTGCTCCCGCAGTTGCCGAAGAAGTAACGCCCGACGCGGTCGGAACCGACGAGGAATCGGACGCACGCATGAATGAATCGTGAATAGTTCCTGAAGGGCGTGTCCAGGTGCTTCCGTGTCGTATAGTAATGAGTGCGAGGGCCGGGCAGTAAGGTTGGGTCTGGTACGCGGTATCTCCACCCGGACCCGCAGAAGCGCCTCGCCACCGGCGTTCGCGTTCAACGGAACGGGCGGAACCGGAGAGGACGTTCGGGGTTAATAGAAGTGTCGCCCGCTACGCCGACCTGCCCCCGCGCGGCCCAGCCGCGTCGAACTCCCGCCGGGAGCGCCCGCCGCTCCCCTTGCACGAGCCCCGCGGCTCGTCGCAAATGGGACACGAGTCCCGGCGAATGTACCCTGTGACCGGTCCGCGGACCGATACACGACCGTTCCCGTGTTCCCGTGATGAGCGGGCACCGGCCGGCCGGTTATCGTGACGCACCGGTCCCCAATGATCGCCCCCAACACCCGGAAGTTCTCCCGTGTCCACATTTCGCCTGCTGGTTCTGGTCGCGACGATCCCGGTGGTGGCCGCTGTTGCCAGTTCGGGCTGGGCCGCGTCCGCGATGCTGCGCGTGTGCCACCCACGGATCGCCGCCCTCGACACCCGCGAGGACGAGGAACTCGGGCACCGGCTCGACGCGATCGACTTCGAGTTGCGGCGACAGATCCAGATCAAGGAGGTGCTGCTGGGCGAACTCATCGAGGGCCGGGCCACTCTGGCCGACGTCTCGGCGCAGTTCCTGGCGATGAACCGGAACTCCACGGCGAGCATGACGGTGATCCGCAAGGAGTACCCGGGCGAGACGGACGAGGAGAAGTCGGCGTACAACGTCATCACGTTCGCGAACGCCGAACTGTCACGCGGGTGCCCCGTCCGCAAGGCCGAGGTGCTGGCCCGGCTCAACGCCGAGTTCGAGGCGCTGTACCACCACCACCCGTCGGCCGGGCACACCCAGCAGCCCGAGCAGTGAGTCGGCGCGGGCGAGCGACAACGAGTCAGGGGCGGCCTTTTGGCCGCCCCCTTCGTTTACCCCTTCCAGTTCCCGCACGGCCACGTCCGGTCCCGGACCGGGTCGAGCACCTTCATCACGTCGGCCAGCAGCGCCCGGTCGATCGGTTCGGTCATCGCAAGCAGGTTCGCGTCGAACTCGCTCTTGCGGGCCGCGCCGCTGAGCGTGCAGGGGATGCCCTCCTCCGCGAACGCGAACTGCATCCCCAGGAACGCGACGTCGGCCCCGCGGTCGCGGCACAGGTCCGCCGCCCTCTTGCACGCCGCCACGACCTCCGGCGGCCCCGGGAACCACGGCTGCGGCCCCTGGTCGGTGAGCAGCCCCATCGCGAGCGCGCTGGCGTTCATCACCCCGGTGCCTCGCGCCGCCGCGACAGGGAGCAGTTCGGTGAGCAGCCGCGTGTTGAACAGGTTGAAGTGGGCGTAGCTGATGACCGCGTCGAGTTGGCACCGCTCGATCGCTTGCTTGAGCAGTGGCAGGGGGTAGCACGACATGCCGATGAACCGCGTCTTGCCCTCCTTCTTGAGCTGCTCCAGCGTGCGGTACGTCTCGTTGAAGACGTACTCGTAGTCGGTGGCGAACTCGATGTCGTGGGCGAGGAGGATCTCGACGTGGTCGGTGCCGAGCCGCTTCAGCGACCCCTCGACGCACCTGCGGGTGCCCTCGGGGGTGAAGTCGAACACGTCGCGGTCGAGCCGGCACGCCTTGGTGCAGATGCTTACCCGGTCGCGCCACCCGCCGGCGAGCGCCCGGCCGATCAGTTCCTCGGACGTGCCGCGGCCGTAGTAAGCGGAGGTGTCGATGAGGTTCACGCCGGCGTCGATGGCGGCGTGGACCGTGTCGGCGACCTCGGCCGGGGACACGGCCCCGTACTGTTGGCCGAACGCGGCCCCGCCCTGCCCGAGCACGGACACGCTCAGGCCGGTGTTCCCGAGGGGGCGGTAGTCCATCGCGGGGGCTCCGGAACCGTGGTCCCCAGGGTGCGCCGAAGCGGCGACCCTGGGCTGGGGAATGCAACCCCTTCAGGGTAAAAGCCAAGACATCGTGCCGCGCTCGCATAGTGAGCTGCGCGGTTCTGAACCCTGAAAGGGTTCCACTCCCCAGCCCAGGGTCGCCGCTTCGGCGCACCCTGGGGACCACCATTGGGGGTCCGCGTTGACGGGCGGCGCGGGGGTCGGTATGTCGCCACCATACGCGGTACAAGGTCGGTCCGGGGGCGTGCTATGCGGGTCGCAGTCGTGGCTCTCGTGGGGGTGTCGCTCGCGTCGTGCGGGTGCTGGGCCACGCACCCCAACGGGGTCAAGCAGGACGCCCACGGGCGCACCGTTCTCGAGGCGCAACCCAGCCCGCTCCCCGACAAGCTCCTGCGGCCCTCCGACCGCACCACCGCCGCGACCGTCGAGGCCGCCCCGCGGCCGCCCGAGGCGACGTCCACCTCGAACGCCAGCCCGGTCGCGCTCCCGGTGTCGTCGGTCGACTCCCTCGGCAGCCTCGGAACGGCCGCCGACCCGCTGACCGGTCGGGCGGCGCTGAACCAGATTTCGGCCCGGTCCGGCCGCGCCAAGCTGTCGTCGCTCCACGTCGAGAACGGGAAATCGACCCTCAACTTTAAGTACGACGACGGCTCGACGGGGACCGTCACCACCGGCGACGGCGGCCCGGCCGACTTCCGGTTCGCCCCGGGTGCCCCGTCCGTGCCGTAGTGCCAACACATCACAGCTTCACCTTGCCGCGCTCGGACTGCTGGTGTCTCGGGTAAATGCGGACGGGTCGAGAGCGGCACGACGCGGGCTCGTTTTCTTAGGTGGATCAACGATCATCATGACCGGCCCGGCGGCGATCGGACCGAGGCCAAAACAAATCCAGATGGGGATGAAGAAGAACATCCCCCCGGTGAAGGGGTGGATGAACCGCACGAGGCCGCGTTCACGTTCCGTCCGCCAGCGGTAAATCAGATCGCTTGTTGGGGTGAGGAGGAAGAACATGAGCCCGCCGACCGCCACTCCGCTGTCGGCCTTGGGCCAGATGAGATCAACGAGACCTCCGACAGCGAACGCCGCCAGAAGCCTAATGACCATCATCAGCCCGCCCAGACCGTTGACGATCATGATTGCCCCCAAAGGTTAAAGTTTCACCACGCTCTTCTCGGCGATCGACTTCTCGGCGGCCTCGATCAGCTTCTGCGCCGTGATCGCGTCGTCGAGCGTGCTCAGGGGCTTCTGGCCCATCCGCAGGCAGTCCACCAGCAGGTACCGGACCTCGTTCATCACCGAGCCCTGGTACGCCGTGTACGTCTGGCTGTGGACCAGCCCCGGCTTGATCTCGACGTGGTCCCGGTAGCTGTACCGGGTGCTGCCGGCGGTGCCGATCACCTTGACCATCACGGTCCACGGGTCGGCCGCGTGGTCGTCGGCCGCGAAGCTCGCGCAGAAGTGCGCCAGCGCCCCGTTGCCGAGCCGCATCTGCACCATCGCGATGTCCTCCTCCGTGTACTCCTTGTAGTGCAGCGTCGCCTTCATGGCGCACAGCTCGACCGGCTTGCCGACGAGGTACAGCAGGATGTACGAGTGGTGCGTGAGGATCTGCCGGACCACGCCCGGGTACCGCTTCGCGACCTCCTCGGGGTGGTGAATGTTGTACATGACGTAGGCCGACGTGATCGTCCCGAGGTCGCCGTTCTCGACCAGCTCGCGGGTGCGCATCATGCTGGCCTCGTAGATGTAGTTGTGGCCCGGCATGCACACGAGGTCGTTCTTCGCCGCGAGGTCGCGCATCTGCTCGATCTCCGCCACCGACACGCCGACCGGCTTCTCGACGAGGACGTGCTTGCCGGCCGCGAGCGCGAGCTTGGTGTACTCGAGGTGCGACTCCAGGTTCGTGAGGACGAACACGGCATCGATGGCCGGGTCAGCGACCAACTCCGCGGGCGACTTGTAGTTCTTGCACCCGAACTCGGCGGCGCGTGCGGTGGCGCGCTCCTGGTTGCGGTTCCACAGGCCGACGAGCTTCGCGCCGGGCACCTTCTTGACGGCGGCCGCGTGCAGCACGGAGATGTCGCCCGCGCCGATGAACCCGACGCCGATGGTGTCCTTGGTGATCTTCATTCGTTGGTCTCGGTACGGTGGGGATGCTGAGTTGTAGCTACCGGGATTCCCGTTTTCAACCACCCGGTCGTGTGCGATGCTGGAACTCTCAACGCTACCCTCGGTCGCGGTTCAACCCGGAGTTCGCGGTATGGCTCGGTTCGTTCGAACCCTGATCGTCGCCCTCGTTCCGCTCGTCGCGCTCGTGGGTGCCCCGGCGGCCGACGTGCCCGCGGAGCACCGGCCCGACCCGAAGGGCGTGGTCCGCGAGGGCGACGGGTACCGGTACACGCAGGCCGGGTGGGTGGTGCTGCACACCGAGGGCGACCCGTACCCCCGCGGGTACCAGCACGGCAAGCTCCTCTCTACGGAGATCGCGAAGTACGTCGTCACGCTCGCACGGGAGCGGAACGCGAAGGACCCGACCGAGGGGTGGCGCACGATCCGCACGCTGACCGACGCCATGTTCCTCCGCAAGCTCGACCGCGAGTTCGTCGAAGAGATGAAGGGCATCGCCGACGGGGCCGCCGCTGCCGGCGCGAAGGTGGACGACCGGAAAATTGACCTGCTCGACGTGGCCGCGATCAACGTGTGGCAGGAGATCGACACGCTGGAGGCGGCGCTGGCGGCCACGCCCACGGGCGTCGAGAAGCTCGCGCTCACGGCCCCGGTGCAGCCGAAGAAGGACCACTGCTCGGCGTTCGTCGCGACCGGCCCGGCGACGGCCGACGGCAAGGTCGTCATGGGGCACGTCACGATGTTCGGGCTCCACTTCGGCCCGCACGTCAACTACTGGATCGACTGCAATCCGACGAAGGGGCACCGGTTCGCGATGCAGGGGTTCCCCGGGGCGGTGTGGTCGAGCCAGGACTTCTACCTGAACGCGGCCGGGATCGTGCTGTGCGAGACGACCATCGACCAGACCCCGTTCGACCCCGCGGGCGAACCGCTCACGACCCGGTCCCGCAAGGCGATCCAGTACGCGAACAGCATCGACGACGTGGTGACGTACCTGTCGCGGAACAGCAACGGGCTGTACTCGAACGAGTGGCTCATCGCCGACACGGCCGCCAACGAGATCGCGATGTACGAGCTGGGCACGAAGACGAGCAAGCTGTGGCGCAGCTCGAAGGGCGAGTGGTTCGGCGGCACGAAGGGGTTCTACTGGGGCAACAACAACGCGAAGGACCCGGCCGTGCGGCGCGAGGCGCTGCCGGTGAACGGCGGCGACAAGGCGAAGGGCGACGAGAAGGTCGAGTGGGAGCCGGACGGCCGCGACAAGGCGTGGCTCAAGTTCTACGCGAAGACCGCGGGGAAGATCGACGCCGCCGCGGCCCAGGCGGTGTTCGCCACCGACGACCTGGCGCTGCCGCACTCACTCGACGCGAAGGTGACGACGACCGCACTGGCGAAGGACCTGGCGACGCTGGCGCTGTACGGCCCGCCGACCGGCAAGGAGTGGAAGCCGAACGCCGAGGACCACCAGAACCACCCGGGGATCAAGCCGCTCGTCCCGCACCCGTGGACCGTGCTGACCATCAACCCGCCCCCGCGGCGGTGAGCCGGGCGATCACGGTAGGCGACTCGCTCCGCGAGTCGCACCCCGGCGCAACTACCGACGCCGGTGAGCCGCACACCGGGGCGGGTGTCACTCGCGGAGCGAGTGACCGACCGTACATACAAAAAAACCGCGGGGCAACGGCCCCGCGGTTCGCTGATCAGTTCGTCGGGTCACTTGAGCTTCTTGAACTTCTCTTCCTTGCCCTTCGAGTCCTTGCCGACCATCTCTTCGTCCGTCAGCTTGCTGATCGTGACGGTCTCCTTCATCTCCTTGCCGCCGAACGCCATCACCATTTCGAGCTTGTCGCCGTCGAGCTTGTACGTGCCCTCGATCTTCTCGGACTTGCCGCCGACCTCGATGGTCAGCGACATCTTCCCCTTGTCGGTGAACTCGACCACGACCGGGGCCTTCTCGTCCGTCGGCGACCACTTGCCGATGAGCTTCTTGGCGTCGATCTTGCCGTCCTTCTTGTCATCGGCGGTGGTGAACCCGGCGAAGCTGAGCACCACAACGGCCGCAACGAGAGCGCGCATGAAATTCCCCTTCGGTTGGGGCCGGGACCGGGGCCGCAACTCGCGCCCCCGGTCCCGGCCTCGTTGAGAGCGTATCCGCCGGCCCGGCGACCGGCTACTTCTTCTTCTTGGGCGGCGGGGCGGTCCCCGCGGTGATCCACAAGTCGGGCGTCGCGTGGTCCAGGTCGGCCAGCGGCGCGACCGCGGTGCGGGTCAGCGCCGGGTCGTCCTTCACCTTGCCCACCAGGCGGAACGGGGCGACCACCGGCGCGTCCGTCGTGAGCGAGAGCGTGACGGTGTTCGGGTCCGGCTTGGCGGGCGGCGTGACCCCGACCGTCACCCCCGCCGGCAGCCCCTCGGCCGCCACCTCGACGGGCTTCGCGAACCCGCCCTTGCGCACCACCTTCACGGGAACGGCCAGCGGCTTCCCGGGCTCGAGCGTGAAGCGGTCGGCGGCGACCGTCAGTTCGTAGTCGGGCTCCGGCGGCGCGACCCGCAGCAGGAAGCCGAACCGCGGCCCGCCGCCACCATAGAGGTCGCTCACCGCGACGGTGTGCGGGCCGTCGGCCTGCGGGGTGAACGTCAGCGCGGTGTCGCCGTTGAGCTTCACCGGCTCGGCACGGGCGACCTGTTTCTTCGCCGCGTCGAGCACCCGCACGACCGGGTTCGCCGCGAGCCCGTACGCCCGGCTCTCGACCTGGACGGACAGCGCCTGGCCCTTCTTGCACTCGACCGGCACCAGCACCTCCGCCCCGCCGGCCGCGACCCGGCCCGTGAGCGAGAACGGCGGCTTCAGGTCGGCCGGCACCGTCGCGAACGTCGCGTGCTTCTCGACCCGCACGCGGAGGGTGTTCGCCAACTCAGGCGCGAAGAGCGTCGCGTGTCTCGCGTCGCTGTCTTGCGCCGCTTCGAGCCGCAGCCCCTTGGGCACGTTCCAGCCCTCGAGCGCCACCGTCGCGGCGTCCCCGGGCTTCGGCACCGCCAGCGCCGCCGCGTGGTCGGCAAACGGGCCGGTGGTGAGCGTGAGGCGGTAGACGCACGCCTCGGAGCCGAAGAACCGGATGCTCGAATCGGGTGCCGAGGGGAACGCGAACACGCGCACGGCGAACGTGCCGTCGGTTGGCGCGGTGAAGGCGAGTTGCGGGTCGAGGCCGCGGAAGTCGTGGTTCTCGTCGAGCACGAAGCCGTCGGCCGAGACGACCTGGAGGACCGCGTCCACCGGCGACCGCAGGCCGGAGTGGGCGTCGAGCGAGGCGACGAGGGTCTGCCCCTTCTTGAGTGCGACGCCGAAGCAGTCGACGTCGCCGGACTTCTCCAGCCGGCCGTTGACGACGCCGTTCCCCGCGACCACCTGCGGCTTCCGGGCGTCGTCGTTCGGCTCCTTCTCGGCGACATCGGGAAGCGTGCCGACGACGAACGGCCGCAAGCCGCTCGCGCCCTCGGCGTCGTGGGCGCGGAGCCAGTACACGCCCGGCACCGCGTCCTTCGCAACGGCGACGCTGAGCTTACCCTTGTCCTTGCCGGGGGTGACGGTGACACCAGCGCCGCTGACCGCGAGCTTCACCGGCCACTGCTCGAACGCCCCGCCCGCGACGACCTCGACCGTGGTGCCGCGCTGCGCGCCGCCGGGGTAGAGGTGGGTAACGGTGGGAGGCGCAGCCGAAGCACTGTTTACCACAGAGGCACAGAGGCACAGAGAAGACAAGAAGCCGAGAAACGAGAGTTCATTGAAGAATTCTCTCTCTGGTCTTCTCTGTGCCTCGGTGCCTCTGTGGTTAACTCTGGGTTCCATTACAGGAGTTCCTTGATCGGCGTCGGCTCGCTGACGATGTGGGCCGGGCGGCCCTGCTGGTTGTACAGGATCTTCCCGGGGTCGATGCCGAGCTTCGTATACACGGTCGAGACGAAGTTCTCGGGCGACAGCACCCGATCGACCGCCGCGAACCCGTTCCGGTCGGTCGCGCCGATGACGGTGCCGCCCGGGGTGCCGCCGCCGGCGAACAGCACGCTCATCGCGTTGGCCCAGTGGTCGCGGCCGGCCTTCGCCTGGCCTGTGAGCGTCGAGATCTTCGGCGTCCGCCCGAACTCGCCGAGCGCGATCACGAGGGTGCTGTCGAGCATCCCGCGCTCTTCGAGGTCGGTGACGAGTGACGCCACGGACTGGTCCCACGCCGGGAGCCGGGTGCGGAGCGCGCCGAAGATGTCGCTGTGGTGGTCCCAGCCGCCGTCGTTGACGGTGACGAACGGCACCCCGGCCTCGACGAGCCGGCGGGCGAGCAGCAGGCGCTGGCCGAAGCTGTTGCGGGCGTACCGGTCGCGGGTCTTGGTCGGCTCGCGGCCGATGTCGAACGCGGCCTGGGCCTCCTTCGAGTTCATCAGGTCGTAGGCCTGCTTGTAGTGCTCGTCGAGGGCGACGGCCGGGTCGCCGGCGGCCTTGTCCATGACCCGCTTCAGGGTGTCCACGTCGCTCCGGACGCCCGCCCGGTCGTCGAACCGCTCGCCGGTGAGCCCCTCGGGGATGGCGACGTCGCGGACCTTGAACCCGCGGCCGTTCGGGTCGTCGCCGACGACGAACGGGGCGTACTTCGCGCCGAGGAAGTTGGCCCCGCCGGACCGCGTCATGCTGGGCATCGAGAAGTACGCGGGGAGCCCGACCGGCGCGCCCTTCTCGGCGGCGACGACCGACCCCATGCTCGGGTGGAAGCTCACGAACGCCCCGCACCCGACCGGGATCCGCGGCGGCGCGCCGGTCATCATGTAGTGGTTGCCGGCCCCGTGGTTCCCCTGGTCGTGGCGGATCGAGCGGATCATCGCGAACTTGCCGAGCCCGGCGGCGAGCTTCGTCATGTGCTCGGAGAAGTGGACCCCCGGCACGGCGGTCGGGATCGCCTTGAACTCGCCGCGGTACTCCTCGGGCGCGTCCGGCTTGGGGTCGAACGTCTCGAAGTGCGTCGGCCCGCCGTCCATCCAAATGAGGATGCACGCCTTGGCCTTCGCCTCGGGCTTGTTCACCGCCTCGGCCGCGAACCCCCGCGCCCGCAGCGCCGTGAGGAGCCCCCCGCCAAGAAACGCGCCGAGACCGAGCTGGAGGCAGTCGCGCCGCGACGCGCCGGCGCAGTTCGTGTGAAAGGGCATGCGAGAGCCTCCTTATCGATGACTTCAATCGTGGAGTGCCAACCCTTGAGACACCATCGCCGCCCGAAGGAAATTGGCGACATCCTGTTGTCCGGCCAACTCCGCCTGGTCGAGCGGTCTCAACCCACCGTTCGTCCAGATGCGGAGCCTCGCCCCGGCTTCGACCAACACCTTCACGATCGCCAGGTGCCCGTTGTTCGCCGCGTAGTGCAGTGGGGCGAAGCCACTCGCGTCCTGCTTGTCGAGCGTCGCCCCGGCGACCGCCAGGAGTTCCACAAGGTCGAGGTGCCCAGCGCTGGCGGCCATGTGGAGGATGCTAGACCGGGTACCGGTCTTCTCGGCGAGGTCACACAGTTGCGGGTGCTTGTCGAGCAGCGCCGCAACCCTGGGTGCGTCCCGCTCTTCAACGGCCGCGAACATCTCCTGTGCAGGGGTCATTTCGCACGTCAATCGTTGAACACGAACTCGGGGGTGTTGATCATCGCCCAGAGCAGGTCTTCGGCGGCGCTCCGGCGAGAAGCCGAAGGCTTCTCGAAGCGCTTGGTGGCGGCGGCGCGTTCCTTGTCGGTCGGGAGGCGGCAGTACGCGAGCAGGTACAACTCGTCGACGATCTCGGCGGGGGTCTTCGCGCTCTTGGCGAGGGCGGCACACCGCCCGGCGTCGTCGGTCACCTTGCGGTACAGGTTGGGCGAGTTCATCAGGTGCAGCGCCTGCACCACGGTCGTGTCGGTGGTGCGCTCACACGGCGGGTCGGCGTTCGGGTCGGGCCGGCCGAAGCTGTCGAGGAACACCGACTGGGCGCGTGCGGTCCATACCTCCATCGCCCGCGAGCCCGGCGGCATCGCCTCGAACTTTTCCGGCACCCCGCTCACGTCGCTGACCATGTCGAGCAGCACCTCGGCCCGGAGCCGCTGGCGGTAGTGCCGCGAGTAGTTCCGCAGGTCGGCCGCGTTGCGGTCGTTCGGCGTGGTCGAGAGCCCGTAGGCGTGGCTCGCGGTGATCGTCTTGATGAGCCTCTTGAGGTCGCACCCGTTCTTGCGGAAGTCGGCCGCGAGCGCGTCGAGCAGCGCCGGGTTGCTCGCGGGGTTCGTCGCGCGGAGGTCGTCCACCGGGTCCACGATGCCGCGGCCCATCAGGTCGGCCCACACGCGGTTGACGATCACCTTTGCGAAGTACGGGTTCTCCGGGGCCGTCACCCAGTCGGCGAGTACGTCGCGCGGGTCGCGCTCGGGCGGGATGTCGAGCGGCGCGCCGAGCAGCGGGGTCGGCGTCATCACCTTGCCGGTGAGCGGGTGCTTCACCCCGGCTCCGGTCGCGGCCCCGTACACCGTTTCCTCGCTCCCCGAGATCGGGGCGGAGATGCCGGTCCCCTTCCGCCCGATGCGGCCGAAGAACGCGGCGAAACTGTAGAACTCGTCCTGGCCCCAGACCTCGAACGGGTGGTGGTGGCACTTCGCGCAGTCGAGCCGCACGCCGAGGAACAGTTGGCTCACGAGGGTGGTGAGTTCGGCCGGGTCGCGGCGGTCGCGGTACATCACCACCGCGCCGTTCTTGAACGTGCTCCCCTTCGCGGCGATCAACTCGCGCACGAACTGGTCGTACGGCTGGTTCTTGCGGAAGCTCTGCCGCAGCCACTGGTCGAGGTTGTACGTCGCCTTGATGCCGACGTGGTAGGCGTTCGGCCGCAACAGATCGGTCCACTTGTTCGCCCAGAAGTCGGCGTACTCCGGCCGCTGCACCAGCGCGTCGATCAGCTTCTCGCGCTTCTTGGCGTCCTTGTCGGCGAGGAACGCACGGGTTTCGTCGGGGCTCGGCAAGCGGCCGATCACGTCGAGGAACGCCCGGCGGTGGAACGTCGCGTCGCTCGCGGGGTCCGACGGCGTCAGGTTCAGCTTCTGGAGCTTCGCCCAGACGTGGCCGTCGATGAAGTTGTTCCGGGGCAGCGCGTCGTACACCGCGGCGGCGACCGGCGTGGGCAGCGGCACGAGCACCTGGCTCACCGCGAACTTCTCGGCGAACCGGGCCATGACCGTCGCCTCGCCCGGGATCGGCCCGGCCCTCACGAGCCCGTTCGCGTCCACCGCGGCGTACACCGCCTCGCTGCTGGAGAACTGCGACAGCGCCGTCACGTCGCGGGTGCCGCCGTCGGAGTCGTGCGCCGTCACGGTGAGTTGCAGCGTCGCGTTGAACGCCATCAGCTTGCTGTCCGGCGACACCGTCACCTTCACGATGCGCGGGGCGTCGGCCGGGGTCCGCGGGAGCCCGGCGGCGACCCACGCTTCGAGGACGCGGTACGCCGGGTCGGTCTGGGGGAGCTTCTTGCCGCCGCCGTGCGGGACCGCCCCGCTCGCCTTCCGCAGCAGCAGGCTGAACGGCGGGTTCGCGGGGAACACGCGGCGGCCGCGGGCCTCGGTGGCGATGGCGTTGAAGTCGAAGTCGTGGTCGAACGCGAGGAGCGAGAGCTGGAACCCGTTCTGCCCGCGGGCCTTCCCGTGGCACGGCCCGGAGTTGCACCCGTACCGCGTCAGGATCGGTTGGACGTCGCGCTCGAACGTCGGCACCGGGTCCGCGGCGCGCGCCGGCGGGGCGGCGAGGAGGCACAGCAGGGTGAGGGCGTGCGATCGCCGCATGGGAGGGGCCTGCGGGCTGGCGGGTCGGGCGAGACGGCGGGGGCGGGAGCGTTCGGCGGGACCGTTGAAGCATACCCCGCGGCCGGGGCGAACGCCAGCGCCGAATCCGGCGGTCAATCCGCCGGTCCGGCGACGCCGCCGTCCCACTCGATCCGGCACCGCGGGAGGGCCGCCGCGAGGCGGCTCACGCCGCCCCCGGTCACCTTCGTGCGCCGCACGTCCAGCGTTTCCAGCGCCTTCGCCCCGGCGAGCCGCTGGAGGCCGGCGTCGGTCACCCGGTCGCACCCGCCGAGCGACAGGGTCTTGAGCTTCGGCGACGCGGCGACGGTCGCGAGCCCCGCGTCCCCCGCCCGGGTGCCGTCGAGCGACAGGCTGGCCAGTTCGGTGCACTCCCCGAGGTGGGCGAGCCCGGCGTCGGTCACCCGGGTGTTGTGCAGGCTCAGGGTCGCGAGCGCCCGGCACCCCGCGAGGTGCGCCACGCCCGCGTCGCCGACCGCCGTGTCGTTCACCCACACCGCTTCGAGCCCCTTGCAGTTCTTGAAGTTGGCGAGGCCGGCGTCGGTGGCGGCCGTGCAGTCGAGCCCCAGGTTCCGCACGGCCGCGGAGCCCGCGAACTGCGCCAGGCCGGCGTCGGTCACGCGGGTGTTCCCGAGGTTCAGGAGGACGACGCCGCGGGAGGCCTTGAAGTTCTCGATTCCCGCGTCGCCCACCCGCGAGCAGCGGTTCAACTGCAGGAACAGGAGGTTCCGCGCGCCCTTGAACACCGCGAGGTCGGCGTCGCCCACCTGCGGGCCGGCCAGTTGCACCCCGGCGAGGACGAACGGCACGCGGGGGAGGTCGGCGGCCCGGCGGACCTCGGCCGGCGGCGCGTTCACCCACACCGTGCCGCCCGCCGCGAGGACGAACTCCGCCGCCGGGCGCTCGTCGGCCGGCCGCTCCGGCGCGGCCGCCGGCGGCGCGGCCTTCTGCGCGAGCGCCGGGGCGTCGAGCTTCCCCCGCGTGAGGGCGACCACGGCGGCGACGGTCGCCAGGCCGAGCATGCCGGCCGCGGCGACCCACGCCCACCGCCCGGCACCGGGGCGGCCGCGCGCGGCGGGCCCGGCGGCCCGGGGCGAGAACGCCTCGAGTTCCGCCACCACGGCCGCGGCGGTCGCGGGCCGGTCGGCGACCGGCTTGGCCATGAGCCGCGCCACCAGGGCGGACAGCGCCGGTGGAACGGCGGGGTTCTTCTCGCACGGCGGGGGCGGCACCTGGGCCCGCACCGCGTTGAGGACGGCCCGCGCCGTCGGGCCGCGGAACGGGAGGTCGCCGGTGAGCATCTGGTACAGGACGACGCCGAGGCTCCACAGGTCGGTCCGGGCGTCCACGGCGGCGCCGCGGGCCTGCTCCGGGCTCATGTACGCCGGGGTGCCGACGACCGCGGCCTCGGTGGCGACCTCCTCGGTCAGGTCCGGGTCGGCCGCGCCGACCGCCAGCCCGAAGTCGAGGATCTTCACGCGCCGGGCCGGCCCCTCGAGCCAGACGTTCGCGGGCTTGATGTCGCGGTGGACGAGCCCCTGGGCGTGCGCCGCGGCCAGCCCGACCGCCACCTCGCGGGCGATCCGAACCGCCTCGGCGACCGGCACGACGCGTGCCTCCCGCAGCGCGTCGGACAGGGGCACCCCCTTGAGCAGCGGCATCGCCAGGAACGGGACCCCGCCCTCCTCGCCGACCTGGAAGATGGAGATGATGTGGTCGTGCTCGACCGCCGCCTGCGCCCGCGCCTCGCGGAGGAACCGGCCCTTCGCCGCGGTGTTGCTGGCGAACTGCGGGAGCATCACCTTCAGCGCGACGTGCCGCCGCAGCGCCGGGTCCTCGGCCCGGAACACCGCCCCCATGCCGCCGGCCCCGATCTTGCCGACCACGCGGTACGGCCCCAGGCGGCCGAGTTCGTCGGGCTGCTGGGGCGGGGCCAGGAACGCGAACTCGGCGGACCGCGGCGGCCCCGGCGGCGCGGCCAGCGTCTCGTGCCCATCGGTGGACTCGTCCGGCGCCGCGAAGGGGGTCCCCGGCGAGATCGGGCTGCTGCGGGCGAGGCGCTCGGTGTCGTCGGGCGCGGGCGTCGCCCGCCCGCACCCCGGGCACGCACCCGCCGCGGTGAGCGGTGCGCTGCAAGACGGGCACGTCGCGGCGGGTGCGGGCATCGGGCGACCGGGAGGAGTGGGGGACGGGGACATTCTCCCACCGCGCCCCCCGGAGGGCAACCGCAGCTGCCCGCGAACCGTCACAGCTTCCGGTTCCGCGGCGCGTTCCGCGTGCGCTTGCTCGGCGGCTGCTTCCGCACCCACCTGATGAACGCTTCCAGTTCCGGGGCGCGGCGCAGCTCGGCTAGCGTCGGGTACAGCGCCTCCAGCGTCCGGTTCGTAAACGTGGCGTGGACCATGCCGTGGCACTGCGAGCAGATCAGCTCGACGTCGTCGGGCGTGCCGCCCCGCGACTTCGGCAGGCAGTGGTGCTTCGTCAGGCCCGCACGGGTGAAGGCGCGGCCGCACAGCCCGCACGGGATGCCGGTCTCGTCTCGCGTCGGCACGACCCGCCCTCCCCCCACGCGCGGACACTCACCACCTGATACGATACCGGGGACACCGGTTCGCGCCACCTGTCTCCTTTCTTGCCAGGGACACCGAATGAACGCACTGCTGCTCCCGCTCCTGCTCGCGGCCCCGGCCCAGCCGGGCGACGACTGGAAGGCGGCGGAGACGAAGCACCTCGCCAACATCAAGCAGGTGACGACCGGGTTCGTCCGGGCCGGCGAGGGGTACTTCTCGCCGGACGGCACGAAGATCATCTTCCAGGCCGAGGAGAAGGACACGGGCAACCCGTTCTACCAGATCTTCGTCATGGACCTGGCGACCGGGAAGTTCACCCGCGTCAGCCCCGGTGCCGGCCGCACCACGTGCGGGTACTTCCACCCGAACGGCAAGCGGGTGCTGTTCGCGAGCAGCCACGGCGACCCGGACGCCAAGAAGCACCAGGAGGCCGAAGTCGCGCAGCGGGTGGAGGACGCCAAGAAGGGGGTCCGCCGCCGGTACTCGTGGGACTTCGACCCGCACATGAAGATCTACGAGAGCGACCTCGACGGCGGGAACATCAAGTGCCTCACCCCCGACGCCAAGGTGTATACGGCCGAGGGGAGCTACTCGGCCGACGGCTCGAAGATCGTGTACTCGGCCGGAACCGCGGGCGACGTGAACCTGTTCATCATGAACGCCGACGGGACCGGCGCGACGCAGATCACCAAGGGCACGAAGTGCTACAACGGCGGGCCGTTCCTCAGCCCGGACGGCACCAAGGTAGTCTTCCGGGCCGACCGCAAGGAGAAGGACCGGCTCCAGCTCCACGTCATCAACGCCGACGGCACCGGCGAGAAGGCGCTCACGACCGACGACAAGTGGGTGTACTGGGCACCGTACTGGTTCAAGGACGGCAAGCACATCATCTACACCGCCGCGGACCACTCGAACGAACTGGCCCGCCCGAACTATGACCTGTTCTGGATGAACCTCGACACGGGCAAGGTGGCCCGCGTCACGCACGCCCCGGGTCAGGACGTGCTCCCGGTGTTCAGCCCGGACTACAAGAAGGTGATGTGGACCAGCAGCCGCGACGGCCGCTCGCCGACGCAGCTCTACATCGCCGACTTCACCCCGCCCAAGGACGAGTGACACCGAATCGCAGGGATTCGTTTCTTTGTTGGTGGGGCAGGCATTCTTGCCTGCCTCCAGACGCCTTCGGAGGCAGGCAAGAATGCCTGCCCCACCAAGAGCAACTGATCCACGCGAGTCGGTATGACGGCGTGTCTTCCGAGCCACGCGGCTTGCCCCCCGTGGTCTTCTGCACCGCACCACGGGGCGAATCCCGTGGCTCGAACGGCGTTGCGCGACGGGCGAAACTTCGCGCACGCGACGAACTCCGCCGGGACCGCAACGCCGCCCTCAAAATAAGCTATCCTTGGTCGCGCCCACTTCCCGGCACTCGCTCAGGATGTCATGGCAGCCGACCTCTCATCCGGAACGCAGGCCCTGTCGCTGGCGAGCATGCCGATCGCGTTCGGCCTCGCCCTCGGCTACGTGCTGCTCAAGCCGCGGCGGCGCGGCCGCACCGGGCTGCGCACCGCCCTGCGGGTGCTGCTCCCCAAGGGCATCTGGCTGCACCCCAGTACGCTCCTCGACGTCCAGTACATCCTGGTCGGGTCGCTCGCGTTCTCGGTGGTCTTCGGGTACACGCTCCTGAGCGGGTACGCGGTCACGAGCGGCGTCAGCGAGGCGCTCGCGGGGGTGTTCGGCCCGCGCGAGGCACCCGCCGGGGTGCCGGTCGTCGCGCTCGGCGCCCTGGTCCTCGTGCAGTACCTCGCGTTCGAGTTCACGTACTGGCTGTACCACCTGCTCTCGCACAAGGTCCCGTTCCTGTGGGAGTTCCACAAGGTCCACCACTCGGCCACGGTGCTGACGCCGTTCGCGAACTGGCGCGTCCACCCGGTGGACACGATCCTGTACGTGAACGCACTGTCGCTGTTCGGCGGCGCGACCGGCGGCGCGATCTACTACTGGTTCGGCGAGGACGCCTGGTTGACGAGTGCGGTAGGCAGCGGGGTGCTGTACGCGCTGTACCTGTCGCTGTGGGGGCACCTCCAGCACTCGCAGTTGTGGATCGCGTTCACCGGGCTCCCGGGCCGGCTCGTCCTCAGCCCGGCGCACCACCAGATCCACCACTCCGACAACCCGGTCCACTTCGACAAGAACTTCGGGGCCGGGTTCGCGATCTGGGACTGGCTGTTCGGCACCCTGCACGTCCCGCAGCGCGAGCGCGAGGCGCTCCACTTCGGCACGCGGAACGACCGGCACCTGAAGAAACTCGTCCCGTCGCTGGTGTACCCGTTCCGGCACGCCGCGCGGCACCTGCTCGGCGTGTTCCGCCGCCCGAAGCGGAAGGTGTCCCGGCCCCCCGGCGCCGCGCCAACGGATCTGAAAGTGGAACCGGCACGGGTCGGTCAGGCCGCGGACCGCGAACACGCGAGCGGCGCGGCGTGAGCCCGCCCTACGCGTGCCACTCGGTGCGGTCCTCGAGCCCCTCTTCCTCGGGCCGCACGTCCACTGACACGCGGACCACGTGCTGGCCCCCGCCGAGGATCACGCCCTTGAGCGGGCTCACGTCCTCGTAGTCGCGGCCCCACGCGAGCAGGACGTAGCGGTCGTTGGGGATCTGGTTGTTCGTCGGGTCGAAGTCCACCCACCCGAGGTCGCCGCAGAACACGCTCACCCAGGCGTGCGTCGCGTCGGCCCCGACCAGCCGCGGCTTGCCCGGGGGCGGCTGGGTCGAGAGGTACCCGCTGACGTACCGGGCCGCGAGCCCCTGCGACCGCAGCACCGCCAGCATCAGGTGCGCGAAGTCCTGGCACACCCCGCGGCGCTTATCGAACACCTCGGCCACCGGGGTCGCCAGCGTCGTCGCCCGCGGGTCGTACACGAACTCGTCGAAGATCCGCTCGGTGAGGTCCAGCGCCGCGGCGACGATCGGCCGGCCGGGCGCGAAGCTCGCGGCCGCGTACACGGCGTACCGCGGGTCGGCGGCGACGTACCGCGAGTCGAACACGTACTGGTAGGCGTCGAGCCACGCTGCGCTGCGGTCGGCCCCGAGGCGGTCGCGGACCAGCTCCCACGCCGGGGCCGCGGCCGGGTCCGGCGGCGGCCGCGAGCACACCTCGACGCGGTGCGTGGCACTCACCGTCAGCTCCCGGTGCTGCTCCTGGACCGTGAAGTAGCTCACCGGGTTGCCGAAGTAGTCGGTGCGGTCCTCGATCACGGCCGGGTCCGGGCTGATGGTCATCACCGAGTCGTCGACCCGCTGCCGGTCGCACTCGCGGGGCGACAGGTGCGCGACGTTCTGGCACAGCGACACGACCTCGCTGTAGTCGTAGCTCGTGTCGTGCGTGATGCGGTAGCGGATCATCGGCGTGGGGTCCGGGCGAGCGGGGGGGGGGGGGCCCCCCCCCGGGGGGCGCAAAACAAGGTAAAACGGGGGGGTCGCCCCCCCCCCCCCCCCGGGGGGGGGCCCCCACGGTCTGGGGGGGGGGGGCCGCCCCCCCCCCGCTCGCCGCGTCCCTCACAGGTGGTCGCCGCTGTCGGTCGCGGTGCGGCGGACCAGTTCCGTCGCGGCCAGGTGCCGCGACGTCTGGAGGTGACTGAGATACTGAAGGGTGATCGCGTCGGACATGATCGGGAGCCAGCCGCCGACGTGCTCGAGCAACTCGGCCAGCGCCGGGCGGTGCCCGTCCTTGACCGCGGCGAGCCGCTCGGGCTCCGCGAGCCGCACCGCGTTGACCGCCGCCAGCGCGAACCGCTGCTCGGGCGACCGGGCCGCGCCGCGGGGGGGCCGCGGGAGGTGGTTCACGTCGTCCTCCAGGGCCGCCAGCTGCGCCGCCAGCGACCGCGGGTTCGACTCGTCGAACACCAGCAGGTCCAGGGCCGCCTCGGCCCGCAGGTTGCTCAGGTACCGGCGGCGGTACGTCATCCCGCTGTCGGCCACTTCGAGGGCCGCGTCGAGCGTCGGCCCCTCGTGCTGCGGCGGGTCGACCAGCATCCCCTTGAGCATCGCGATCAGGTGCAGCGCCCGCTCCAGCTTCCGGCCCATGTCGAGGAACCGCCACCCCTCGGCGCGGGTCATGCTCTCGACCGCGAGCCCGCCGAACGCCGACAGCGTGATGACCGTGCGGTTGAGCAGGTCGAGCACGTCGGCCGGGGTCGGGCCGTCCTCGCCGTACGACTGCGGGTCCGTCGGGAAGTCGATGAGCCCGCTGAGCACCCGCCACATGTCGATCGAGATCAGGTCGCGGACGATGCTGGCGACCCGCCGCAGGGCCCGCACCGCGGTCGCCAGGCTCCCGGGGTACGCCGGGTCGAACACGGCCCGGAACACGCCCGCCTCGGTGCCGGCCGCGTCGGCCGGGGCCGCGTTGGGCTCGCACGTCAGCACCATCGTGCGGAGCAGCGCCGGGAGCTCGGGCACGTCGGCGAACCCGCTCCGCTCGGCGAGCCGCACGACGATGCACCGCAGCAGCCGGGTGGTGCCCTCGGCTCGCTCGGCGTACCGCCCGAGCCAGAACAGGTTGTCGGCCGCGCGGCTCGGGAGGTCGCCGCCGGCCCGGGTCAGCTGCACCCGGCCGCTCGGGGGGAGCAGGCTGAAGTCGCTCACCGGCCCGTCGGCCAGCACCCACGTGTCCTTGCTCCCGCCGCCCCGCTGCATCGACACGACCATCGTGTCGGCCGAGGCGCTCACGCGGGTCAGCCCGCCGGGCATCGCCTTGAACCCGTCGCGGTGCGCCGTCAGGTACGCCCGCAGGACCATCTTCCGCGGCACGAGGCGGCCCCCGTCCATCACCGGGGTGGTCGAGAGCTCGACCTTCCGCTGCGCGACGTAGTCCGCGGGGCGGGCCCGGACCCGCTCGGCGCACGCGGCCCGCTGGTCGGCCGGGAGCTCGCCCGGGAACACCGGCTCCATCCGCATCGCCGGGAACACCGGCTTGACGACCACGTCGTCGAAGTTGTCGAGGACGTACCGGAGCGACACCGGGTCGCCGCACCACCACGTCGGGACCGACTCGAGCTTGAGGTCCTCGCCGAGGAGGTCGCGGCACAGCCGCGGCAGGTACGCGAGGAACGCCGGGGTCTCGAGGACCCCGGTGCCCAGCGCGTTGGCGACGGCGACGTTCCCGCTGCGGACCGCGTGCATCAGCCCCGGCACCCCGAGGAACGAGTCGGGCCGCAGCTCGAGCGGGTCGCAGAAGTCGTCGTCGAGCCGGCGGAAGATCACGTCGACCTGCTGGAGCCCGCCGAGCACCTTCAGGAAGACGCAGTTGTTGCGGACCGTGAGGTCGCCGCCCTCGACGAGCGTGTACCCGAGGTACCGGGCGAGGTAGGCGTGCTCGAAGTACGTCTCGTTGTACGGGCCGGGGGTGAGCAGCACGATCCGGGGGTTCTCGCGGTTCCGGGGCGAGATCGCCCGGAGCGTGTCGCGGAACGCCTGGAAGAACGGGGCCAGGCGGTACACCTGGCAGTCGCGGAACGCCTCCGGGAGGGTCCGCGTCATGACGATGCGGTTCTCCAGCGCGTACCCGGCCCCGGACGGGGCCTGCGTGCGGTCGCCGAGGACCCGCCAGTTGCCGTCGGCCCCGCGGCCGAGGTTCGCGGCGTACAGGTGCAGGAACCGGTTGTCGGGGAGCTCGACCCCGTGCGCCGGGCGGAGGAACCCGGGGTTCGGGAACACCAGTTCCGCGGGGATCGCGCCGGTGCGGAGGAGCCGCTGCGGGCCGTACAGGTCGCCCAGGACGAGTTCGAGGAGCCGGGCCCGCTGGACGAGGCCGGCTTCGAGCCGGACCGCCTCGGCGGGGGCGATCAGCAGCGGGACCGGGTCGAGCTGCCACGGGCGGGAGATGCCGCGGGGGTCGCCGTAGACGTTGTAGGTGACGCCGTTGTCGCGGATGAGGTGCTGGGCCTCGCGCCACCGGCGGCCGAGTTCGGCCGGGCTGAGTTCGTCGAGCGAGTCGAAGAACGGCTTCCAGTGCGGCCGCGGGACGCCGCCCGGGTCCGCGGCCTCGTCGTACCCCCGGGTCGCACCGTAGGCCGGCCGGACCGGCTCGGCGGCCGGTTCTTCGTCGGGCGGGGGTGGGGAGAGGCTGCTCGGCATCCGAATGCTAGGCGTGGGTCGCGGGGCGGGCGGGGGCGGGTCCCCGGCGGGTGCGGTCCGGACGAACCCGGGGGGCTCGCGCCCCCCGTTCACTTCGCTCATTCTACCACACCGACCGCGGCACGGCTCCGTTCCGGCTCGACCGCGGGCCGCGGCCGCGGCGGGCGGACCGGTTCCGGGGCGCGCAGGTCGAGCGTGAGCGGGAACTCCGGGTTCGGCTCCAGCGGCGGCACGGTGATCGGTCCGGGCGAGTGCCCGAACGCGAAGAACCGGGCCGTGCGGCGGCTCTCGGCCTCCAGCGCGTTGACCGGCATCGTCTCGTGCGACCGGCCCCCCGGGTGCGACACGTGGTAGCTGAACCCGCCGATGCTCCGGTCGTTCCACGTGTCGAGCACGTCGAACAGCAGCGGCGAGTGGACCGGGATCGTCGGGTGCAGGCAACTCGGCGGCTGCCACGCCCGGTAGCGGACCCCGGCGACGAACTCGCCGTGCGTCCCGGTCGGGTGGAGCGGCACCCGGCGGCCGTTGCACGTCACGACGTGCCGCGGGTCGGTGAGCCCGCGGACCTTCACCTGCACCCGCTCGACCGACGAGTCGACGTACCGGGCGGTGCCGCCCGAGGCGTTCTCCTCGCCGAGCACGTGCCACGGCTCGATGGCCGTGCGGAGTTCCAGGTTCACCCCGCGGTACGTGACGGCCCCGAGGTGCGGGAACCGGAACGAGACGTGCGGCGAGAACCACTCCGGGTCCACCACGTACCCGCCCCGCACCCGCAGCTCGGTCAGCGCGTCGCGGAAGTCCTCCTCGACGAAGTGCGGGAGCATGAACTTGTCGTGCAGCGACGTGCCCCACCGCACCAGCTTGTGGTCGTAGGGCTTCCGCCAGAACCACGAGACGAGCGCCCGGAGCAGGAGCTGCTGCGCCGAACTCATCTGGGCGTGCGGCGGCATCTCGAACGAGCGCAGTTCGAGGAGCCCGCGGCGGCCCTCGGCGGAGTCCGGGCTGAACAGCTTGTCGATGCAGAACTCGGTCCGGTGCGTGTTCCCGGTCACGTCCACGAGCAGGTGCCGGAACAGCCGGTCCACGAGCCACGCGGGGACGTGCTCGCCGCGGGACTTGTCGACCTGCGCGAACGCCAGCTCGATCTCGCGAAGCGCGTCGTGCCGGGCCTCGTCCATCCGCGGGTGCTGGCTCGTCGGGCCGACGAACAGGCCGCTGAACAGGTACGACAGCGACGGGTGGTTGGTCCAGAACGCGACCAGGCTCTTGAGCACGTCCGGCCGCCGCAGGAACGGGCTGTCGGCCGGCTTCGAGCTGCCGAGGACCATGTGGTTCCCGCCGCCGGTGCCGGTGTGCCGGCCGTCGATCATGAACTTCTCGGCCGTGAGCCGGCTCTGCCGGGCCTCCTCGTACAGCGTCGTCGTGATGTGGACCAGTTCGTCCCACGAGTCGGCCGGGTGCATGTTGGCCTCGATCACGCCCGGGTCGGGGGTGACCGAGAAGTTCTGGATGCGGTGGTCCGACGGGGGCCGGTACCCCTCGATCAGCACCGGCACCTTCAGTTGGGCCGCGGTGGTCTCGATGGCCGCGACGAGTTCGAGGTAGTCCTCGATGAACCGGGCCGGGGGCACGAACACGTACAGCTTGCCGTCCCGCGGCTCGACGCACAGCGCCGTGCGGACGAGCGGGCCGGGGGCCGGGGCGAAGTCGCCCGTGCCGTTGAACGGGGCCGACGTTCGCTTCGCGCCGTGGCCGTTCTTCGAGAACCCGAAGTAGTCGTCGGAGCCGGTGCCGCGGGCCGGGTCGTACAGGGGCTTGCCGGTGCCGGTGCCGGTGCCGGGGCCGGCGGCGTCGGCCGCGGGGCCGCCGCGGGACTGCATCAGGGGCCGGCCGAACGTCGGGAGCGCCCCGCGGGGCGCGAACGGGTCGCGCTCCTCCAGGAACTGCCGCTCCGCCGGGTCCTCGTAGGGGATCGAGTCGAGCGGCAGGCGGAACCCCATCGGGCTGTCGCCGGGGACCAGGTACATGTGCTCCTGGCGGAGGAACCACGGGCCGGACTCCCACCGCGACCCGGGGCCGAACGCCCGCCGCAGCGGCAGGCAGTACCCGACCACCGAGCCGAGCTTCTCGCCGAACACCTTGGCGATCCGGGCGCGCTCCATCTCGTCGGCGAGGTTGCTCTTGAGCGGGTCCACGTTCACCGGGAGCCGCCGCTCGCGCCACATGTAGTACCAGACGTCCTCGTACCCGGGGATGGCGTACTTCGGCTGCACCCCCAGGTTCTCGGCCAGGGCGGTGATGAACCGCTCGGCGTCGGGCGCGCGGAACCCGTAGGCCGTGGCCTCGTCGGCGACCAGTTCGGGGTCGTTCCAGATCGGCTCGCCGTCGCGCCGCCAGTAGCACCCGAACGCCCACCGCGGGAGCTGCTCGCCGGGGTACCACTTCCCCTGCCCGAAGTGCAGGAACGCCTTCGGGGCGAACTTGTCGCGGAGCCGCTTCAGGAGGATCTCGGCCTGCCGCCGCTTCTTCGGCCCGAGCGCCTCGGTGTTCCACTCGGGGGCGTCGCGGCCGTCGATGCTCACGAACGTCGGCTCGCCGCCCATCGTGAGCCGCACGTCCCACTCGCGCAGGTCGGCGTCGACCTGGTGGCCCAGCCCGTTGATCGCGTCCCACTGCTCGGGGGTGTAGGGCTTCGTAACCCGGGGCACCTCCTTGAGCCGCGTCACCGACATGTGGAACTCGAACCCCTCCTCGACCTTGTCGTCCTCGACGCCGTCCCGCTTGGCCCACGAGAACGAGCCGTTGACCGGCGCCGCGCTCTGGGGCTCGGCGGTGCAGGCCAGCGGGATGTGCCCCTCGGCGGTGAGCAGGCCGGACGTCGGGTCGAGGCCGACCCACCCGGCCCCGGGCACGTACACCTCGGTCCAGGCGTGCAGGTCGGTGAAGTCGGCGGTCGGGCCCTCGGGCCCCTCGATGGGCTTCTCGTCGGCGACGAGCTGGATCAGGTAGCCGGAGACGAACCGGGCCGCGAGGCCGAGGTGCCGGCACAGTTGCACGAGGAGCCACGCCGAGTCGCGGCACGACCCGCGGCCGCAGTCGAGCGTGTGCTCGGGCTCCTGGACCCCGGGCTCCAGGCGGATGACGTAGTCGACCGCCCCGTTGACCGCCTGGTTCAGGGCGACCATGTAGTCGTTCATCGGCACGCCGGTCTTCCGGTGCGCGTCGATCAACTGCTGGAGCCGCGGCCCCGGGGGCAGCGTTTCGAGGTACGGGGCGAGTTCCCGCTTGAGCCCGTCCTCGTACGCGAACGGGTACTTCTCGGCGTACTCCTCGACGAAGAAGTCGAACGGGTTGATGGTCGTGAGGTCCGCGACCAGGTCGACGGTGACCTTGAGTTCGCTCCCGGGCTTGGGGAACACGAGCCGGGCGAGGTAGTTGCTGTACGGGTCCTGCTGCCAGTTGAGGAACTGCTCGGCCGGCTCGACCTTGAGCGAGTAGCTCAGGATCGGGGTCCGGGCGTGCGGGGCGGGCCGCAGGCGGACGACGTGCGGCAGGAGCGTCACGGGCCGGTCGTAGGTGTACTTCGTGACGTGGTTCAGCGCGACGCGGATGCCCATGGAGCGATACCTCGGTGTCAATCGTCAGGTGGCGAGCGGGGGGCGTCAGCCCCCCGAGGCACGAGTTCGCAACACACTCGGGGGTGCTCGGCCGAAGTCACCGGCGGCCCGCGTGGGGCCAACGACTCAACAGAGCGACTCGGGGCTGACGCCCCGCTCGGCCGGCTCACCCCTGCGTCTGGGTCATCGTGCCCAGGGTCTGCGTCTGCGTGGAGCCCTTCTGGCTCTGGGCGGCCCCGGCCGGGGCCGCCTTGGGGACGAGCACCTCGGGCGCGAAGAACGTCGAGTGGATGGCCTCGCCCACGTGGTGGACCGCGTCCACCACGTGCGTGAGCGCCTCGTGGAGCCCGTCTCGCACGATGGTATGGATCGTTCGGGCGTCGAGCCAAGCGAGCAGCGCGGCGATTTGGGTTTCGACCGGCGTCCGCGCCCTCCCAACCGGATTACCCGCTGCGGCCGTCGCGGCGCTCTCGCTCTCCCACAGGCACCACCGGATCGACCGGGGGAACTGCTCGTCGTAGATGAGGAACTCGGCCACGGCGGTGCCGGGGTCGATCGGGGCCGACCGGGCCTTCTTGTGGAACGGCTCGTACCCCGAGCAGCTCATGAGGATGGCGACCCAGTGGGCGTTGTCCACCGGGGTGCCGATGTCCTCGGCCCGCGCGAGGAGCGTGTGGTACTTCACGTCCATGATGCGGGCCGTCTGCGAGGCCCGCTCCAGGTGCGTGCCGAGCTTGAAGAACTCCCACGCCTCGCCGTGGCTCATCGTCGTGTCGGCGATCCCGTGGAGCAACTGGTTGATCCGCCGCACCTGCGAGTAGAACTCGTGCCGGTTGCTGTCGTACGCCTCCCGGCCGGCGGTCCCCTGCATCCACAGGTGGTAGTAGTTCAGCCGCTCCCACATCTCCCCGGAGATGACCTCGCGGATGATCCGGGCGTTCTCCCGCGCCCAGAACAGCGACGAGATGATGCTGAACGGGTTGTCCCGCTCCCAGGTCATGTACTCCTGGACGGCCTCGGCCGAGGGGTCGCCCTCGTAGTCGTGGATGCCGGAGATGATGAGGAGCGGCTGCCACTGCTGCTCGACCGGCACGTGGAAGTCGAGCAGCAGGGTGCGGTTGACTTCGAGAACGCGGGCCGTGTTCTCGACCCGTTCGAGGTACCGGGCCATCCAGAAGCACTGTTCCGCAACGCGGGAAATCATGGTTCGCTTCGCTCACAGGAGTGCGGAGTGCGGAGTGCGGAACGCGGAATCACCGGAAGGGAGGGCGGCCCAGGTCTGATGCGTCTCGATTCCGCGCTCCGCGTTCCGCACTCCGCACTGGTCAGTCCACGACCCACGTGTCCTTGCTGCCGCCGCCCTGGCTGGAGTTCACCACGAGCGAGCCCTTGGTGAGGGCCGTGCGGGTCAGGCCGCCCGGGAGCACCCACGTCGTCTTGCCGCTGATGATGTACGGCCGCAGGTCGACGTGCCGCGGGGCCGTGCCCTCGTCGGTCCAAGTCGGGCACGTGCTGAGCGTGACGACCGGCTGGGCGATGTAGTTGCGGGGGTTCTCCTTGATCTTCGCGGCGAACTCGGCCCGCTGCGGCGCCGTGCTGCTCGGCCCCATGAGCATCCCGTACCCGCCGGACTCGTTGACCGCCTTCACGACCAGCTCTTCGAGGTGGTCGAGCGTGTACTTCAGGTCGGTCGGGCGGGCGCAGATGTACGTCGGCACGTTCTTCAGGAGCGGCTCCTCGTTCAGGTAGAACCGCACCATCTCCTCCGTGTACGGGTACACGGCCTTGTCGTCGGCCACGCCGGTGCCGACCGCGTTGGCGAGGGTGACGTTCCCGGCCCGGTACGCCTTGAACAGGCCGGGAACGCCCAGGAGGCTGTCGGGCCGGAACGCCTCGGGGTCGAGGAAGTCGTCGTCGAGCCGGCGGTAGATCACGTCCACCTTCTGCGGCCCGCGGGTGGTCTTCAGGTAGACCGTGTCGTCCTGGACGAACAGGTCCGGGCCGAAGACCATCTCGACGCCCATGTGCCGGGCGAGGAAGCTGTGCTCGAAGTAGGCCGAGTTGTACTGCCCCGGCGAGAGGACCACGACGTTGGGCGGGGTGTTCGCGGCGTGACAGGTGACCGAACTGAGCGCCTCGCGGAGCCGCTGCGGGTAGTCCTCGACCCGCCGCACGCGGATGTCGGCGAACAGTTGCGGGAACACCTTCTTCATCACCGCCCGGTTCTCGAGCACGTAGCTCACCCCGCTCGGGGTGCGGCCGTTGTCTTCGAGGACGAGGAACTGCCCGTCGGCGTCGCGGATCAGGTCGGTGCCGCAGATGTGGATGTACACGCCGCCCGGGGGCGTGAACCCGATCATCTCCTTGCGGAACCCCTTGGACCCCAGCACGAGGTCCTCGGGAACCACCTTCTCCTTCAGAATGCGCTGCTCGTTGTACACGTCGTGGAGGAACAGGTTCAGCGCCCGGATGCGCTGCACGAGCCCCTTCTCCAGGTCGGCCCACTCCTTGGCGGGGATCATCCGTGGGATCAGGTCGAACGGGAAGATCTTCTCGGTCCCGCGGCGGTCGGAGTACACGGAGAACGTGATCCCCTGGTTCACGAACGCCATGTCGGCGCTGCCCCGCCGGGCGTGGAACTCCTTCAAGAAGAGCTGCCCGAGCCGCTCGACGAGCTTGCTGCAGTGGCCGTGCGGGTCGCCCCCGCGGGTGAACAGTTCGTCCCAGGCCGTTGCGTGCGGGCTGTAGTGGTCGAAGAGCCTCGCAACGGTCGCGGCGCTACCGTTCAGACTTCGAGACAAACCCGGGGTGGTGAGAGTGGTTGTCATCGGTGTCCTGTCTTCCGCGAACCTGGCACGCACAGACATCGGGCATTTGTGCAATGCCTTTGTGCAATCAGGTTCGGATTCGGGGTCATTTGTGACTAATTACCACGCAGAGCAATTGCGGTGCCCGCGACCCGTTTTTGACGTGGTGAACCGCACCAATCGGTTTCTCATCGTTGATTACACAAAACTTACGTCATCTCTTGGTATTTGGCCGAGGGAACGGGTTTGAATTGCGGAACGGTTGCTTTGCAACCAACCGAAGCAATCGGTCGTGCGGTTCGGCCCCAGCGTGGCGCGGTGCCGGCCGAGAGCGCGGTTGATTTACTCGCGACCCGGTGGCTATTCTGGGCCCCGGTCGATCTGCGGTTGACCGATCTCTTCGCACTTCGTAGCCTACAAACATCATAAACTTGATGATCTAGCTTTCGGCGTCCCACTCCGAGGGCGTCGTCGGGGGCATTGTCATGTGGACACGGGTGCTCGTCGGTGCGGTCGCGGTCTACATCGCCGGGGCGGGGCTCTGGGTCGTCGCCTCCGGGTTCGGCAAGAACGAGCAACTGCTGAACGTCTCGTGCGACCCGACCCGCGAGCTGTGGCACGACCTCAACGCCGCGTTCCTCGCCCACTACGAGCGCGAGACCGGCACCAAGGTCTTCATCCGCCAGTCGCACGGCGGCTCCGGCAGCCAGGCCCGGGCGGTGATCGACGGGCTCCCCGCCGACGTCGTCTCGCTGGCGCTGTGGACCGACACCAACGCCGTCGCCAAGGCCGGGCTCCTGGACCCCGACTGGGAGAAGCGGTACCCCAACCGCTCGCTGCCGTACACGTCCACGATCGTGTTCGTCGTCCGCAAGGGGAACCCGAAGAACCTCCGCGACTGGGCCGACCTCACCCGCGGCGACATCGAGATCGTGACGCCGAGCCCGAAGACGTCGGGCAACGGGAAGTGGAGCTTCCTGGCGATGTGGGGCTCGGTGGTGTGGCGCGGCGGGTCCGAGGCCGAGGCCCGCGAGTTCGTCACGAAGGCGTACCAGCGGGTGCCGGTGCTCGACGCGGCCGCCCGCGGCGCGACGATGACGTTCGCGCAGAAGGGGATCGGCGACGTCCACCTCACCTGGGAGAACGAGGCCCACCTGGAGGTGAAGGAGGCCGAGGGGAAGCTCGAAATCGTCCACCCCGGGGCGGACACGCCCCGCGGCGCGATCAGCGTGCTGGCCGAGCCGCACGTCGCCGTCGTGGACGCGAACGTGCGCCGCAAGAACACCGCGGCCGTGGCCGACGCGTACATGAAGTTCCTGTACACGCCCGAGGCGAAGAAGCTGATCGTCAAGAACTTCCACCGGCCCGCGGACCCCGAGGCCCTCGCCTCGGCCGACCCGGAGTTGTACGCCCAGTACCAGAAGCTGTTCCCGAAGATGGCGCTGTACGAGGCGACCTCGCTGGTGCCGTCGAAGAAGTGGGACGAGGTGCAGAAGACGTTCTTCGCCGAGGGCGCGATCTTCGACCAGATCCAGACGGCGGGGCAGCAGAAGAAGTAAGCAGGTTGATCCGCAGATTACGCAGATGGACACAGATTTCCGGACAGAGGACAGAGGACAGAGGACAGAGGACAGAGGACAGAGGACAGAGGACA
>NZ_JBHYGG010000280.1:1436-90164 GCF_051859125.1 Gemmata sp. | reverse complement strand
GGTCCTCCGGGCCCAGGCCCGCGAGGGTCCGCTTCCCCGCCAGGGCCAGCGTCAGGTCCAGGTCCGCGAGCAGGTTGACGCCGAACTCGCGGACCCCGTCGGCCCCGTTCACGGCCAGGGCCCACAGGTACGGCCGCCCGACCAGCACCGCCGCCGCCCCCAGCGCCAGCGCCTTGACCACGTCGGCCCCGCGGCGGACCCCGGAGTCGAACAGCACCGGCACCCGCCCGCCGACCGCCCGCGCGACCCCGGGGAGGCACTCGAGCGAGCCGACCGCGCCCTCGACCTGGCGGCCCCCGTGGTTGGACACCACGACCCCGTCGCACCCGCCGTCGACCGCCCGCCGCGCGTCGTCGGGGTGCTGGACCCCCTTGACCAGGACCGGGAGCCGGGTCATGGCCCGGAGGTCGTCCAGGTCGTCCCACGTGTGCCCGGGGTTGGAGAACACCCGCAGGTAGTGCTCGACGACGGCCCGGGTGTCGTCGGCCCGGCCCCCCGGGAGCCCGGCCCGGAACGCCGGGTCGGACGTGTAGTTGGCGAGCCCCTCGCCGCGCAGGAACGGGAGGTACCCGAGGTCCAGGCTCCGCTCCCGCCACCCGAGGATCGGGGTGTCGAGGGTGACCACGACCGCGGCGTACCCGGCCCGCTCGGCCCGCCGCAGGAGGCTCCGGGTCACCTCGCGGTCCCGGGACCAGTACAGCTGGAACCACCGGGGCCCGGGCCCGCCCGCGGCCGCGACGTCCTCGATCGACTTCGACGCGACCGTGCTGAGGACGAACGGGAGCCCGAGGTCCGCGGCCGCCCGCGCCGTGGCCAGTTCGCCGTCCGGGTGCAGGAGGGTCTGGACCCCGACCGGGGCGAACAGGAGCGGGGCCGGGAGCCGGGCGCCGAACAGGGCGGTCGAGAAGTCCCGGTCGGCCACGTCGCACAGCACCCGCGGGACGATCCGCCACTGGGCGAACGCGTCGCGGTTGGCGCGGACCGTCTCCCCGCGGCCGGCCCCGCCGGCGATCCAGTCCCACGCCTCGGGCGACAGCCGGGCCTTCGCCCGGGCCGCGAGCTCCTCGGCCGCGACGGGGATGGCGTTCGACGCGGCCCGCGGGCCGGCGCGGTAGACCGCGAGCTGCCGCCCGGTCTGGAACGCGGGCCGCCCCGGGGGCGGGGTCCGGTCCACCACCAACTCGGCCCGACTCGTCACGTTCGGCATGGGGCCCTCACTGCGCCGCGGGGGCGACGGACAGGTGCTGGAGGAGGTTCTGCTCGGCGAGCTCGGCGTCGGTCCGCCCGGGGAACCGGTCGCGGAGGATCGCGAGCACCTCCGGGTCGCCGGCGATGATCCCGTGGAACTGCTCGACGCCCTCCCCCCACGTCACGCGGCCCCCGCGGACCGCGTCGACCACCCGCGACTTGGCGTCGATCCGGCGGCAGATGGCGTCGAACTTCGCATCCAGAACGTCGCTTCGGTCCCGCTCGGCCGCGTCGTCGTGCCACGCTTGGGGGGCGACGGGCAGGGCCACGGGAGTGGTGGTCGCGAGCGCCGCCGCGGCGGCCACGCCGAGGGCGGCCAGAACGGCCGCGAGGGAGATGCGGGGATCGAACGTCACGGCTGCCTCCACGGGTGCTGGTCACGAACCTGCCGGGCGCACGCTCAGCGTGGCGCGAACAACCCAATTCCGAACCCCGCGGCGTACCCGACCACGAGGAGGGCCAAGAAGACGACCGCCGGGAGCGGCACGACGGACGGGGCCGGTGCCGGCGGGGGACCGACCGGGGGCTCTGGCGTGTCCGGGGGGATGGCCTCCACGACGCCCACGACGTGCGGTGCCGACTCGTCGTCGCACCAGTCGGGACTGGGATCGACGGGGCCCGGCTCGTCGGCCGCCCGGCGGATCGAGCGGAGAACCGGGACCGCGACGAGTTCCGTGGGCCGCACGACCATGGCGGTTCTCAGGCTGGGCACGTCGGAGCACTGAATTTGTTTATACACTACTGAATTCACTTTTTCCAGGGGCGGTCCCGGATTTCATGGCCTCACCATTACCGGGTGCGCGGGGGAACAAGGGCCGTTGGGCCGGTGCGAGCGGTCGCATGGGAACAAGCGGTGCGGGTGCGGGTCCGGGGACCGGAACTCACATCGTGGGCGGCCAGAACGGGCTCGGCCACGACCGCCGAGACGTCCGGAACGGGGCGCCCCGGCGAGGCTGAGTGCCACCGCGTTGCCATTGATTTGCGCGACGGCGGCGGACCTGCCGGCGGTGTGGGCGGCCCCGACCGCGACCGCGGCCGCTCGGCACCGAGTCGCCCGGGGGCTGCTGGAAAAGGTGCCCACACGACCGAGATGCGCGGCTCACGATAGCCTCAGCGCAGGACCTCGCCCTTGGTCGGGTCGCCGGGCACGTCGGTGATCTGGAAGTTCATCATTCCCTTGACCGGGCCGTCCTTGAGGTGCCAGACGATCTTCTTCTCGGGGGTGAACTCGTAGATCGCGCCCTCGAAGCACGCCACCGTGTTGCCGTTGGGCAGCCGCTGGACCCCGCTCCCCCGCCCCTGACCCTGGGGCCGGAGGTCGGCGGGCACGTCGTCCCGGGTCACCTTCCACACCTCCTCGCCCTTCGGGTTCACCTCGACGCACAGGCCCTTGATGGCGGTGTTGATGAGCGTGTTGCCGTTCGGCAGGCGGACGGCGGACAGCGGCCCGCCGACCTTGTACTCGAACGCCACCTTGCCCTCGGGGGTGTACTCGCGGACCGCGCCGGCCCCGCGCTCGCACACCAGGTAGTTGCCGCTCTCCAGCTTGCGGACCGACCGGAGGCCGTAGTGGCCGTGCGACTTCACCTTGGTCTCGCGGAGGACCTTGCCGTCCTTGTCGACCTCGATGATCCGCCGGTTGTTGTTGTCGCCGATGACCGTCGTGCCGTCGGCCAGCCGCTGGCACGAGTACGTCTCGGTGGCCGCGTCCATCTTGTACTGCCAGACGACCTCCTTGTCCTTGTTCACCTCGATGATCCCCACCCCGCGGGACGGGAACAGCAGGTTCCCGTTGGGCAGGAGCCACACGTCGAGCGCGGCCTTGACCGGGTACTCCCAGGTCACCTTGCCGTCGGCGTCCACGACGAACGCCCGGCCCGAGGTCGCGAACGCGACCCCGACCAGGGCGTGCCGCACGGGCTTGGGCTCGTCGGCGGCGGCGAGCGCGGCGGCGAAGTAGACGCAGCACGCCGCGAGGATCAGGGGACGGGTCATCGGGGCACCTTTCGGGAGCGGAGCGGGGAGGGTTCGGAACGCGAGCACGCGGGGGTCAGAACAGCTCGGTGAGCGGGTTGGCCCGCTTCTCGACGGCCCGCACGGGCCGCCCGGCGACGTTGAACTCGGCGTCCGCGTCGACGCCCAGCGCGTGGCAGATCGTCGCCATGAAGTCGGCCGCCGACACCGGGCGGTCCTCGACGGTCGCGCCGGTCTTGTCCGTGCGGCCCACCACGGCCCCGCCCTTGACCCCGCCGCCGGCGAGCACGGTCGTCCACGCGCGGGAGTAGTGGTCCCGGCCGCCGTCCGCCTTCATCTTCGGGGTCCGCCCGAACTCGCCCATCCACACCACCAGCGTCGAGTCGAGGAGCCCGCGGTCGCTCAGGTCCGTGAGCAGCGCGCTCATGCCCTGATCGAGCTGGGGCATGGCCAGTGTCTTCACCTCCTTGGCCCGCTTCCCCTCGTGCGAGTCCCACCCGCCGGGGGTCGGCGAGTGGTACACCTCGACGAACGGCACCCCCACCTCGACCAGCCGGCGGGCCAGCAGGCACCCCTGGCCGAACGCGTGGTCCCCGTACGCCTCGCGGACCTTGGGGGGCTCGGCCCCCAGGTCGAACGCCCTGGCCTTCGGGGACCGCATGAGCTGGACCGCCCGCCGGTACGCGGTCGCCTGGGCCGCGGCCGCCGGGACCGGGCGGTCCCGCAGGAACCCGCTCGTCATCTTGTCGAGCACCGCGACCCGGTCGGCGAACTCGGCGTCGGGCACCCCGGGCTTGAGGTTGGGGACCCCGCCGGCCGAGTCCGCGACGATGAGCGGGGCGTGCCGCGGGCCGAGGTGCCCGGGGCTGGCGACGTACGACCAGGTGGCCGGGTTCAGGTGCATCCCGGTGACCACGAAGTTCGGCATCTCCGCGTCGCCCGGTTCGCCCGAGGCCGTGAGCAGCGAGCCCATCGTCGGGTAGTCGATCCCGCCGGCCCCGGCCTTGTACCCGGTGTGGAGGTACGTCCGCGCCCGGCCGTGCTCGGACTCCCCGGTGCTCATCCCGCGGACCACCGCCGCGTGGTGCATGAGCTTGGCCACCCGGGGGAACGTCTCGGTCACCTGGAGCCCGGGGACCGACGACGCGACCGGGCTGAACTCGCCGCGGTACTCGGCCGGGGCGTCGGGCTTCATGTCGAACGTGTCGTGGTGCGACGGCCCGCCGTCCATCCACAGGAGGACGCACCGCTTGGCCCGCTTCGGGGCGGCCGGCGGGCTCGCCCCGGCGTGGGCGGCGAGGGCGTCGAGCCAGCCGGACGCGGACGCGGCACCGACGGCGGACAGGCGGAACAACTCGCGGCGGGTGAGCGGGGTCACGGGGAGGTCTCCGGGCACGGGTCGGGGTCAGGGGACGAGGACGAATTCGGGGGAGTTCAGCAGCACCCACAGGACGCCCGAGTACCCGGCGGCGGGGTCGGGCCGCTTCGCCGCGTACTCGGCGAGCGCCTTCGCCTCGTCGGGCGTCGGCCGCCGCGACAGGGCCGCGAGGAACAGCCGCTCGACCGCCCGGTCGGGGGGCACCTTCTCCCGGACCAGTTGCTCGACGAGGGGGACCGGGCGGTTGAACGCCGGGCCGTTGAGCAGCCCGAGCGCCTGCGGGATGCCGAGCGAGTACTCGGTCGCGGGGGCGCTCGGGTCGCGGACCCCAAAGAACCGGACGAACGCCTCGCGGGACCCCTTGCCGCCCCGCCCGGTGCCGAGCGGGACGTCCTTGACCCCGGTCGCCCGGACCAGGGAGTCGAACAGCGGGCCGGCGGCCATCACCTTCACCGGCACCCGGGCGTACCCGGGGCCGTCCGGCGGGTCCGCGCCGCGGCTGGTCCGGCGGTACGCGGCCGTGGCGGTGACGCACCGGACCAGGTGCTTCCGGTCGAACCCGGAGGCGCGGAACTCGTCGGCCAGGGCCCGCAGGACGGCCGGGTGCGTCGGCGGGTTCTCCGGGGACAGGTCGTCGACCGGGTTGGCGAGGCCGCGGCCGAACAGGTCGGCCCACACCCGGTTCACGGCCGCCTCAGCGAAGAACGGGTTGTCGGCGGCGGTCACCCACGCGGCGAGGGCCGGCCGGAACGGCCCCGCGGCGTCCAGCCTCGGCTCGGGGCCGCCGAGGAACTTGGCCCGGACCGGCTTGCCGGCCCCGCGGCCCGCGTCCGGGCCGATGAGGATCACCGCCCCGGACAGGTCGACCGGGGGCGCGCCCTTCTTCACCGCCGGCTTCACCAGCGGGGCCTCGGCGTCGCGCAGGCCGGCCGGCGGCTTGGAGAACACCTGGGCCCGGCTGTAGAACGCGGCCAGGGCCCAGAAGTCGGTCTGGGTCCAGTCGGAGAACGGGTGGTTGTGGCACTCCGCGCACTGGAGCTGGATGCCGAGGAACAGGCGGGCGGTGGCCCCGGCGAGCTTCTCGGGCGACGGCTTCTTGTTCTCGACGTGGGCCAGGACGAACCCGGTCTCCGGCCCGGTCCCGGTGGCCCCGATCAGGTCCCGCACGGTCGCGTCCCACCCGCGGCCCTGGTTGAACTGGTCGGCCAGCCACGCCTGGAGCTTGGGCCGCACGGCCGGCTCCTCGGGGGCGAGGCGGGCGGCCCACCGGGCGGCCTCGAACTGGCCGTGCGCCGGGGCGGCGAGCAGCTCGTCGACGAGCTTGGTCCGCTTGTCGGGGTCCCGGGCGTCGAGGAACGCGGCGGCCCGCTCGGCCGTCGGGATGACGCCCGCGAGGTCCAGGTACGCGCGGCGGAGGAACTCGGCGTCGTCGGCCGCCGGGGCCGCGGGCACCTTGGCCCTGGCCAGGGCCGCGTCGATCGCGTCGTCGACCGCCTTCGCGGTCGCGGCGACCCCGCGCTTCGCCGCCGGGCCGCGTGCGGCGGCGGCCCCGCCCTCGACCGCGCCGGGTGCCGCGGCCGCGACCCCCTCGCCGGGCGCCCCGGCCAGGATCCACGCCCGGAGCGTGGCCTTTTCGGCGTCGGTGAGCTTGTCCCTGGCCGCGGGCATCTTGTCCGTCGAGACGTTCAGCCAGAGCGGGCTGTCCTTGAGCGACCCGGGCTTGACGGCGGGGCCGGCCTTCCCGCCCTTCAGGAGGGCGGCGCGGGTCCGGACGTCCAGGCCGGCCCTGGGCGCGTCGCCGGCGTGGCACGACTGGCACCGCGCGGCCAGGACCGGGCGGACGTCGGCCTCGAACGTCGGCGGGCCGGGGGGCGCGGCGATCAGGAGGACGACCACTGGGAGCATCGCGGCACCTCGCACAAGGGACGACAGTCGGGCACGGAACAGCGGACCGGCTCGGCGGGGCGCGGCGAACCCGCGCCGTGCGGGCGGACCGCCACACTCCCCACCGGCGACTCAAGAACCCCGCACGTCGGACGCGCAGTCAACGGCCGCCGCGCCTTCCACTCCGGCACCACCGGGGCGGCGTTCGCCGAACACGCCCGCCGCTCGTCGGCCGTCGCGCGGCCCGGCCGCGGGTGGGGTCACGCCGGCCGGCCCGCCGCCCGCCCCGGGCCGGGACACGGTGGGCGGCCGGCCGCGGCCTCGAGTTCGCGGCGGAGGCGCTCCTCGAGCTCATCGACCTCCAGCCCGCGGGCCGCCAGGTCCCGCTCGCCGCGCTCGAGGGCGTCGGCCCGGCGGTCCAGGGCCGCGGCCCGGGCGGCGAGACCGGCCGCCGCGGCGGCGTGCTGCGCCACCACGGCCTCGAGCTGGGCGACCTCGGACCGCAGGTGCTGCCGGCGGTCCTCGAGCCGGGCGACGCCCCGGGTCAACGCGGTTCGCTGCCGCTGCAGCTCGACGGCCGTGTCCACCTGCGTCGCGACCTCGGTTTGCAGCTCGCGGAACGCGGCGGTTTGCAGGTCGAGGTCCGCCTCCCGGGCCGCGAGCGCGGCGTCCCGGGCGTCCGCGGCGGCCGTCCGCCGGGCGACCGCCATTTCGCGGACGTACAGGTCGGACTCGGCCCGCGCGGCGGCCGCCTCCGCGTCGCGCCGCCGGGCCACGCACGCCGCGAGCTGCCGCGTCACGTGGGCGTCGAACCGCCCGATCTCGGCCTGCAACCAGGCCAGGTGCGCCGCCGCGTCCTCGCCCCGAACCGCCGCCGGGGCCGGCCCCTTCTCCGTGGGGAGCGGCGGCGCCTCGGCCAGCGGGATGCCGTGGGCCACCCCCGGGAACGGGTCGGCCGAGAGCACGGGGACGACCATGTCGTCCCCGCACCGGGGGCACGCGAGCGCGGCACCGCCGACCGGGACGTCGACGCGGCACTCGCAGGTCGGGCACCGGGCGGTCACGGACCCCAGCCCGCCGGCCGGGGTGTCCCACGGCGCGGCGGGCAGGGTCTCGCAGCCGCCGGCTGTCGAGGAACGACTCATGGCCCTCTCCCTTCGGTCACGCGACGTTCACGCCGTAGTTCATGCTGGCCCGGAACTGCTCGAGCGTGAGGTCGATGAACCCGTCGTTGGAGACCCCGCTGGCGGTGCGGCCGTCGACGCCCCACGGGTTCCGGACCACGATCCGCTGGACCCCGCCGGCGTCGACGTAGGCGTCGGTGACCGTGTAGGCGTGGCCGCCGACGACGTACTGAGTGTTTGAGCCGAGCCGCGCGGTGGAAACGTACCGCCCGGAACTCAGCGCCGACTGGAGCTGCGAGAAGAACGTCGAACTGTTCGGATCGATGTACGCCGGTTGCCGCCCCGTCACGTAGTAAAGCGGTCGACCCAGGCTGTCGCCGTTCCCGAACTGGTTGTACCCGGGCGTGCCGGACCGACCTTCGAGGTACTGGGCGTACGCCCGTTCCGTCAGGGCGACCCAGAAGATGCCGCCGTTCCGCTTGGCACCCCCGGTGTAGATCCGCCGATCGACCGTCACGTACTCGGCCTGCAACGTCTGGTGGTTGTAGAAGCGGAACGAGTAGGTGCCGTCGCCGTTGTCGGTGATCATCTGCTGGATCACCGCACTGGTGGCGTTCCCGGAGTCGTCCCGCTGCCGGCCGAAGGTCGCGCCGAGGGCCGCGAGGAACGCGCAGTCGCCCAGCCCGCCCTGGTCGATGTCCCCGATCCGCGGGCCGCCCGCCCCGTACAGGTTGCCGCTCGCCACGGCGTAGGTGAAGGTCCGCCCGTTGAACACCGGCGTGGGGGCGACGGTGCCGAGGAACCAGCGGCCGACGAGTTCCGTCTGGAACGTGGACCCGAGCATGTTGGCGACCGCGTCGGTGGCGATCCGGTTCGCCAGCCACCGGGTCGGGTCCGGGATGCTGAACAGGGGGACCGCGACGACCAGCCGCTGCAGGTCGGCGACCTCGTTGGCGTCCACCACGTTGTTGTCCTGGACGCTCGACAGGATCCCCAGCCAGTCCAGCCGGCTCAGTTGCCCGTCGGCCGCCAGGCCCCGGGTGAGGCCCTCGACCTCGTCGTCGAGCAGGTTCTGGGCGTACCAGTCGGTGGTCGCCGGCGGGGTGACCGTGACCGCCGCCGCGGGGCTGGTGACCGACCCGACCCGGGCGGCCACGGTCGCGGACCCGCCGCCCGGGCCGGCCGTGAACAGCCCGGTGCCCGAGATCGTGCCGGCCCCCGTGGCGACCCACTGGAACGCCGGGGCCGCCGCTAGCGGGGCCCCGAACTGGTCCCGGGCGGTCGCCGCGAACTGCCGCGTGCCCCCGGCCGGCACGGTCGCCGAGCCCGGCGTCACCGCGACCTGCGTCACGGTCTGGGCCACCGTCGCCGCCACGTCCCGGGTGGCACTCAGCCCCTGGGCGTCGGTGACCGTCAGGCGGAGGGTGTAGGACCCGGCCTTCGAGAACGTGACCGTGGTCGCCTTGGCCCCGTTGGTCCCGTTGGCCGCGAACGTCGGGTCGGCCGCGCCGCTCGGCCTGGCCGCGACCGACCACGTGTACCGCAGGGCCGCCTCGCCCCCGTCGTCCGCCCCGAGGGCCGAGAGTGCCGTCGAGGTCCCGGCCACGGTGACCGGGGCCGGCGCCGCCGCCACCGTCGGGGCCGCGTTCGGCGGCGGGGGGGCGATGGTGAACGCGTCGAACAGGCCCGCCGGGGCCGGCAGCGTCGAGGGAGGGGCCCCGGGCACGTCCACCCGGACCGCCAGGTTGTCCGCCCCGCGGCCCTCCTTCTGGAGCGCCTCGATGTAGTACCGCTCGCCCGCCACCAGGGCGACCGGGGCCGACGCCTGGGACGCGAACTTGGTCCACTGGCGGGACCCCGTGTACCCGGTGACCGAGGCGATGACCCGGGCGTTCGCGGGGGAGGCGTCGGTCGACAGCCGCAACTCGGCGTGGTCGTCGGCCGCGAGGTAGAACCGGTACTCGCCGGTCACCGGGGCCTCGAAGTAGCCGCGGACCCGCTGGCCGTAGTTGTCGCCGACGTTGCGCGGGGCCTCGAACAGCCCGTCGGCCCCGATGGTGCCCACGGTGGTCGGCGCCACCCCGCTGGCAATGGCGGCGGCGAGCGGGGCGAGCGAGGTCCCGGCGAGCCCGGTCCACACCTCGCGGGTCAGGCCGGTCCCGGACATCAGCACCCGGGCGTCGAGGGGCTCGGCGGTGAGGCGGGTGCGGGGGGGCTTCGGAGCGGGTCGCGCGGTCGGCATGGAGGGCCCTCGGTGCGGACGAATCCGCGACGGGTAAGGAACGGGCGAATCGGTCAGCTGGGAGCGGTCGGGCCGCGGCGCGCGGCCGGCCGTCAGCCCAGGAGTTCTTGCAGCGGCCCGGTCATGTCCAGGTCCTTGAGCTTGACGTCCGGGGTCCCGAACGTCTTCGGCTGCTCGCCGACGGTGTACATGAGCGTCGTGTACAGGTTGTTGAGCGCCTTGTGCCCCTTGTGGCCCCACGGCGGGTAGACCAGGACGTTCCCGGACTTGACCCGCCCGCCGAGGTCGCCGATCAGGACGAACGGCCACTCCTTCGTCTGGGCGTGGTGGTTCTCACCGAAGTCGCTGGTGAAGACGATCAGGGTGTTGTCGAGCATCGTGCCGTTGCCTTCGGGGATCGCTTCGAGCTTCTTCATTACCGAAGCGATCTGCTCGAAGATGTAGGTGCGGATCGTTTGCATCGAGCCGAGGTAGACTTCGGGTTTGTTGTGGCCGATGCCGTGGAGGCCGATGTCGATGCCCAGCCCGGTGAACACGAAGCTGTCGAACGCCCGCCCCCCGGCGCACGAGACGACGACGGAGTGGGTCAGCCCCCCGGCGAGGGCCGCGGCGGCGAGGTCGAACTGGGCCGTGAGGCGGTCGGTCTCCACCTTCGAGGTGAACTTGTCGGTCACCGGGGGGAGGTGCTTCTGTAACCGCTCCTTGTGCGCCTCGAACTTCGACTGCCGGCCGCGCATCGCCTCGTACGCGTCGAGGTGGGCCTCGAGCTTGTCCCTCTCGGCCGCGCCGACCGCGGCCCGGATCGCCCTCACGTCCTCCGCAAGGAAGTCGAGGAGGTTCGTCCGCACCGCGAACTCCCGGGCGGCCTGGCCGCCGGCGACGCCGCCGAACAGCGCCTTGTACGCGATCGCCGGGTGGCACAGGGTCGGGTTCTTGCGGCCCGGCCCGGCCGCCGACATGTCGTACACGATGCTCGTGGAGGGGTCCTTCGACACGCCGAGGCAGATGTTCGTGAACAGCCCGCCGAGCTTCCGGCCGAGCGCCCAGTCCACGGTCGCGGCCGGAACGGTGTTGTTCATGGCCATGAAGGCCCCGAGCGCCGACCACGCCTTGGAGTGCCCGCCGAGCGATTCCTCCGCGCCGGGGCAGTTGGCGCAGGTGCCCGAGACCCCTTGCAGGACCGTGACCTTCTTCTTGTACTTCTCGACCGCCGCCATCGACGGGTGGAGCTTGCGGTCGCCGATCGGCTCGACCGTCAGCCCCTGCCGGCTGCCGAGCTTCAGGAGCGGGAAGTCGACCGGGTTGATCTCGGTCGCCGGGCACCCGTTCGGCAGCATGACGAACAGGAACCGGGTCGGCCGCGCGGGGGAGCCGGCGGCCTGGGCGTCGAGCTGGCGGACGAGCGGGTCGAGGACGACGGCCCCGGCCCCGAGGGTGAGGCGACTGAGCAACGAGCGGCGGGTGGGGAGCACGGGTCACATCTCCGGGGTGTTGGTGCGGGGCGGTCCGGTCGGTCCGGTCGGTCCGGTCGGGGCGCTAGGGCTTCTTGGGCGCGACGCCGGCAATGTCCTTGTCGTCCGGGAACACGGCGGCCGCGAGCGCCCGCATCGGGCTCGCCTTGTCGTCGCGGAACCCGCCGACGCCGCGGTCGAAGACGACCTTTCCCTCGGCGTCCTTCAGGGTGAACCGCAGGTTGCCCTTCTTGAGGCAGCAGCTCGCCTCGAGGCACTCCTTGCGGTCGGTCCAGAGCCGGTAGCCGACGGCGGCGCCGGTGGTCCCGAGCGAGCTGGAGCGGAAGTAGGTGTCGTCCGCGAGCAGCGCCTTCAGGAGCTCGCCGGCCTGCTCCTTGGTCAGCGCCGCGGCCTCGCCGAGGGCCACCCGCCCCGAGACGCGGTCGGCGTCGCCGGCCTTCTTCTCGTCGAGCTGGCCGACCTTGTAGGCCTCGATCTTCTCGACCCGCTTGAGGTACTCGAGGACCTTCGGCCCGAGGTGCTTCGCGAGTTTTTCGGAGGGCACCGGCGCGTCGGCACCCGGGGCGCACAGGGGCGCGAGCAGCACGATCGAAGCGACGAACCGGATCATTTGAGCCCCTCTCGGCGCGTTCGGGACGGCGTCACTTCACCGGCGGGGGCGGCGGGGCGCTCCCGGTGCGGTAGAGGAACGAGTCGGACGTCAGCAGCGAAGTCACGAGCGCCCGGAAGCTCCCGCCGGAATCCCGGTAGGCCCTGTGCGCCGCCTGGAGCGTCCCCGCGTCCGAGAGGGTCTCGTTGCGGCCCATGAAGTATCGGAACACGTGGCGGATGAAGACCTGTTCCACGCGCGGCGACTTTGCCAACTTCCGCATCATCTCGACCGCGTTCGTCACGGGGCCGTCGAGGGCGGGGTCGCCGGTCCCGTCGAGGACCCCCGACGCGTCGACGGGCACGTCCCGGGTCGCGGCCTTCTTCCCCGCCGGCGGGGCGCCCGGGTCGAGGACGGTCTCCGCCTCGCGGAACTTGCCGGTGTGGCTGAACATCTCGAACGGCAGGCCGAGCGGGTCCATCCGCCGGTGGCACCCCAGGCAGTAGTCCGCGCGGGTCACGTGCATCCGCTGCCGCAGCGTCTTGTCCTTGTCGTCCGGGAGTTGCGCGTCGACGTCGAGCGGGATCTCGGGGATCGTGCCGCCCAGCAGCCGCTCGCGGACCCAGTGGCCCCGGGCGATCGGGTGGTTGTCGAAGTTCGTGCTGTGGGCGATGAGCCAACTCGGCTGCGTCAGGACCCCGGCCCGCTGGCCCGGCGGCAGCGCGACCTTCACCGCCTTCGCCCCCGCGCCCGGCGGGTTGGCGGCCAGCCCGTACATGACGTAGGGGCGTTCGTTCGGGTCGCCGTGGTGCTTGCCCACGAAGACCGCCTCGGTGGCGAGGAGCTCGGCGATCACCGCCCGGTCCCGGGCGAGGACGTACTCGATCAGGGCGTCGGTGTCGCGGACCGCCTGCGCGGGGTAGCACTGCCGGTCGTCCTTGAACACGTTCACCGCGTTCCGGTAGCCGAAGTACTCGTGGAAGAACCGCATGATGCGGGGCTTCTCGAACTTCGGGTCGTCGAGCAGTCGGTTCAGCTCGCGGGCCGCGTCCTCCCGGGTGGTGAGCTTCCCGCTCTCCGCGGCACCCGCCAGCGCAACGTCGGGGCCCTTGTCGCCGAGGGCGTAGGCGAGCGCGAAGGAGAGCTCCCGCGGCGAGAGCACCCGCCGGCCGTGGGCGTCCGGGGTCCCCTCGCCCACTTCCTTGCGGTAGACGACCTCGGGGTGCAGGTAGAGCACGGTGACCGTCATCCGCACGCCGACGGCCCGCCCGCCCGCCGCGACGTTGGCCCTCATCTGCCCGACCCACCGGGCCCGCTCGTCCGGGGTGGGGTCGCGGCCGAGCACCTTCTTGAACTCCTCCTCCACGACCCTCCCGAGCACCGGGTCGGTGAGCGGTACCTTTTCGTCCAGCGCCTCGCCGATCTCCCTGTACGCGGGCTTGTCCAGCTTGCCGGTCCTCGGGTCGGTCTTGAACCGGGCGCTCGCGAGCGCCTCGGCGTTCAGCCACAGCAGCGCGGCCACCGGTTCGTCGATCGCCAGCGGCAGGGCGTAGTCCTTGAACCCGTTGCCCAGCAGCGGGTTGAACGGCGAGACCAGGTTGTTCCCGGCCGGGTGCTGCTTCGCCATGTACTGCTTGTAGATGTGCGGGCTGAGCCGCCAGTACCGCGCGGGCGTCGAGGCCGGGAGCGTCGCGTTGGCCGGGTCGAAGAGCGGCTCGTGGGCCTGCTCGTTGCCGTACTGCGGCTGCGGCTTCGCGACCGACTTGCCCGCCTTTGCTAACTCCGCTTCGATCCAGGCGATCGCCGCGGCGGCCGCCTTCGGGTCCGGCCGCGGTTCCTTCGCCGGCGGCATGTCCCCGGCCCGGACCGCTCGGAGGGCGGCGGCCCACGCGTCGGCCCCGGCCGCGAAGTCGCCGGTCAGCCCGTCGAGGCGGAACTCGCCCTTCGGCTTTTCGGCCCCGTGGCACCTCACGCAGTGGGCCTTCACGAACGCCCGGGCGGGGTCGGCGAGCGGGTCGGCGGCGGACGAGACCGTCGCCGTGCCGGCGGTCACCGCGACAGCCGCGAGGGCGGGGGAGAGGCGCATGGACGGCTCCTGATGGCGATCGGGATCAATTCAATTCTTGGGGTCCGCGAGGGCGTGTACGGTGAGTTCGCCCCCAGCGCCGAGGAGAGCGACCACGCGGCCGTCCGCCGACAGGGACAGCCGGCTCGCCCGGGGCAAGGGCACCTCTCGCTCGGCCCCGGCCCGCACCCGAACCGCACGGGTCTCGTACACCGCCGTCAGCGCGTCGGCGTCGAGTGCGACCGCGCGGCACCGCTCGCGGCCGGCCGGGCGGGTCTCGACCGGCCCGTCGGCGTCCGCCCGGTAGACGCGAACGGTGCCCCCGTCCGAGGCGGCCACGCGGCGGCCGTCGGGGCTGATGCCGACCGCCACAACGGGCCCACCCGCGGCGGGCCAGGACCGCCGCACGGCCCCGGTCTCGGCGTCGAGCACCTCCACCCCGCCGGCGGTGGTCCCCACGGCCAACAGGGGGGCGCTCGCCGCCACGGCCACGGACCGGAGCGGCACGGCGCGGCCCCACACGAGCTTCCCGTCGGACAGGCGGCGCACCTCGATCCCCTTGGTCCTGTCCGGGTCCGCGGCCGAGGCGGTGGTCCGGGCCGCGACGAGGGTGCGGCCGCCCGGCCCGAACGCAATGGCGCTCGCCGGCGGGAGGCCGGCCGGCATCGGGAGGCCGTCGTCCCGACCGGTCACCGGGTCGATCAGGTGGAGGTACCACTCCCAATCGGATTCCGGCGCCGCGACGCGGGCCCCCGCCGGTCCAACGGTCAGCGCCACGGACCGGGGGCCGCGGAGGACCCGGGGGTTGTTCTTCTCGCGGCTCCGCAGTTCGACGACCACGTCCCCGAGTCGGACACCGGACGCGGTCTCGTAGTAGGCCAGCGCCCGGTTCTCGTGGAGGACGGCGATCCGGCGACCGTCGGCGGACACCGCGAAGCCGGCGACCGGTCCGGCCGTTCCGATCGCGACCCTTTCGGCGACCGGTCCGGCCCCGGCGGCCACGCCCGCGTCGCCCGCCGGCCGCTCCGGCTCGGACGGGGGGGCGGCCGGCGGCCGGGGTGACAGTCCGACTGCGGCGACGCCGAGTGCCGCGGCGAGCACGGCGCTGGGGAACGCCCACGCCACGATTTTTGCCACCCACATCCGGAGTTCGACCGCGTCGGCAAGGGCCACCGCCTGGGGGCTCCAGGACGCCGGCACCAGCACACCAGAGGACGCCACGGGTGCCGCCGCGGCGCACGCCCCGCCGAGTGCGACCAGGCCGGCCGAGACCGCGGGCACCGTGACCGCCGGGCCGGTGGCACTGAGCACCCTTGCCATCCGGCTGAGCCCCTTGGCCGCTCGCTCCGAGACCGTCGCGACGGAGCAATCGAGCGCGGCAGCCACGTCGCGGACGCTCCGCTCCTGGAGGTACCGGAGGATCAGCACCTCCCGCTCGGCCGCGGGCACCCGGTTCAGTGCCGCGTGGAGCGCCTCGGCCAGATCGGCCTCCGGCCGGTCCGTTCGGGCCCCCACCTGTGCGGCCGCGGCGGCCTCGCGCCGGGCGCGGGCGGCGCGGTCGCGGAGGACCTTCGCGGACGTCTTGCGTGCGACCATGTACAGCCACCCGGCAAGGGACGTGGGCGGACGAGCGGGCGGGCGGCGGAACAGCACGATGAACACCGCCTGGGCCGCGTCCTCCGCCTCGTGCTGATCTCGGATCACGTGCGCGCAGGTGTGGTAGACCAGCCCGGCGTACCGCCCCACAAGGGTCTCGAACGCCCCGGAGCTCCGGTCTTCCTGGAACATTCTGAGTAGTTCGTCGTCGCGCATCGGGTGACCTTACGCCGTCCTTCCACCGCGGGCGGACGGCGGTCGCCAATAAATACCCGCCCGGCCCGCGGATTTCGGTGAATTCCGCCCGCCTCAAGCCGCCGGACCCACTGGCCGACCACCGTCGAATGCAAAGCGTTATTACAAGATGACTTGCGATTTAACTATCGGGGCGCCGATCCTACACTTCGCTTCAGACTGACAGTGTGTCTTGAAACCCGTCAAACCCGTCGGACAGGGGGAACCCATCTCCGAGCACCGCTGACCCGCGACAGACGTTCCGGCTGCGGAGATGGAGCGTGAATAGGACGGCGAAGTCGCAATCGATTCGATTGCGGAAAGACCCTTAAAGCATTTTGAACCGAAGTCGAAATGAGCTTCTGATAGGGGGTTCTAGAATATGGTCGGACCCGTCGGCTCAGCTGAACATTTCTTCGATCGGCTTGCCCGATTTGTCCACGAGTCTCATCGGGCGGTCGCCGGGGGCCATCACTTCCTTTTCGTGGTCGATCCCGAGGGCCTTGCAGATGGTTGCGAAATAGTCGGCGGCGGTGACGGGGCGTTCGACGACGGTGCCGCCGGGGTTCTTCTCCTTCTCGTCGGTCTTGCCGACGACCTGCCCGCCCTTGATGCCGCCGCCCGCGAGGAGCGTCGTCCAGGCGCGGGAGTAGTGGTTGGAGCCGTCACCCGGCGAGCGCCCGAACTCCCCCATCCAAACAACGAGCGTAGAATCGAGGAGGCCGCGGTCCTTCAAGTCGGAAATGAGTGTGGCCATTGCGGGATCCAACCATTCGCACCGCGGCTTGACCCGCTTTACCGCGCCCTCATGGTCGTCCCACCCGCGGTGGAAGATTTCCACGAACGTCACGCCCGACTCGATCAACCGGCGGGCCATCAAGCAGGCGCGGCCGAACTTGTGCTTCCCGTAGGCGTCGCGCGTCTTCTGCGGTTCCCGATCGACGTCGAAGGCCTTGACCTTGTTCGACTTCATGAGTGCGAGGGCGCGCTCGAACGCGGCCTGCTTGGCCTTCACCGGCGGCGCATCGAGTTCCCCCGCAAAGAGCCTTTCCGATTTCATCAGCAGCTCGAGTTGGGCGTCGAAGTCCGGGTCGGCACCTCCCATGTTTTCCAACCCCTTGTAGGGATCGCTGACGGCGAGGGGAGTGTGCTGAACACCGAGGTAGGTAGGCACCGAGCGGTAGAGCCGGCCGCCGTTACCCTTGTCGAACCCGGCGTCGATGGTCACGAAGTTGGGCATTTCGCCGTCTTTCTTCCCGACCTCTGAGGACGCGATGCACCCGAGGGCCGGGTGCTCGAACCCGCCGAGGCGGGTGTAGCCGGTGTGCATGAGGTACTTGGCCCGGTAGTGTTCCCCTTCGTTCGTCGTCATGCTGCGGATCAGCGCCACGTCCTTCATCCGCTCGGCCATCTTGGGCAGGTACTCGGTGACCCGCACGCCGGGCACGGCCGAGAGAATCGAGTCGTACTGACCCTTGGGCTTCGGGTCGAAGGTGTGCGCCTGGCTGGGGCCGCCGTCCATCCAGAGGAGGATGCAGGACTTCGATCTGGCCTTCGGCTGCCGACCCGTGGCTCGGGCCAGCGCGTGGAACCACGGCACGCCGGCCGCGGTGATCGCCCCGGCGGCGGAGAGGTGAAGGAACTCACGCCGGAGGAGGGAGTGCCGCATGTGAATAGACCCGCCACTTCGTGTTGTCGGGCCGGGTCGCACCAGCCCAGTGTGCAGAACGCGTCCGGGGGCTCGCACCACCCGGATCGCCACAACCAATTATCGGATCACCAGAAATTCGGTGCGGTTGACCAGCATCCACAGCACGCCGCAGTACCCCTTTCTCGGGTCGCCGCGGCCGGCGATGTACGCGAGGGCGTCCGCCGACTCCTGCGCCGTCGGCCTGCGGGACAGTGTGGCGAGGTACAGCGCCTGGACCGCCGCGGCCGGCTCGAACTTCGCCTTCACCATGTCGTCGATCGCCTTGCCCCCGCTCCGCAATCGCGGGTGGTTGGTGAGCGCGAGCAGTTGCGGGATGCCGTGCGTGAAGTCGGTGGCGTCGTCTTCGTTTGTCACGAACAACTTGGCGAACTCGTCGAACGCGGACCCGACCGGGCTGCTCTCGCCGAAGCCGCCGGCTTCCTTGGGGTTGTAGCTCCTCAGGTCGATCACGGGTTCGGCGAAGGCGAGCCGGAGCGAATCGTACAGGGCGTCCGCCGTCAGGACCTTTACGGGCATGCGGCCGAACTTGGCGACGAGACCAGGGGCGTCCGTTTTCGCCGGCCGACTGGTTCGCCGGTACGCGTTCGTGGCGGTGACGCACCTCACGAGGTGCTTCACCTTGTAGCCGCTCGCGACGAACTCCTCGGTGAGCAGGTCCAGCAGTTCCGGGTGGCTCGGCGGGTTGTCCGATCGCAGATCGTCGATCGGGTTCACGATGCCGCGGGCGAAGAAGTAGGCCCACGTGCGGTTGACGAAGGCGCGGGCGAAATAGGGGTTCTCCCTGGCCGTCAGCCAGTCGGCGATGACGGACCGCAGCGAGACCCCGCGCTCGGCGACGAGCTTCGCCCCTTCCGGGAACTTGCCCGGAATGACGGTCCCGGAATTCCTCAACGCGGCCGCGGGGATCGTGATCGATCCGAACGGCGCCTTGTCGGGGTTGAACTGCAGCCCGCCCTTCGCGCCCGGCTTCGCCTTCGGGGCCGCAACGGCGGGAGCCGTCGCCTCGGTCACCATCTCCAGATCGCTGCCCTGGAACTTCCAGCTGACGTTGCGGAAGAACGCGGCCAGCCCCCAGTAGTCGGATTGCTTGTAGTCCTTGAACGGGTCCTTATGGCACTCGGCGCACTGCAGCTGCAGGCCGAGAAACAGTGAGCCGACGACGCGGGTCGCGCCGCCCGGCGAGGGCCGGCCGGTGTCGTCGCCGGCAAGGGAAAAGAACATTCCTTGCGGCTGGTCCTTGAGGGTGCCGTCGGCGGTGAGCACCTTGCGGACGATGACGTCCCACCCGTCGTCCGCGTTGAAACGGGCCGCGAACCAGTTGCCGAGATTCCGCGTGGCGGCAAGGGGTTGCTTCCCACTGTTGACATCGCTCGGGAGCTCCGGCGGGGCGATCCAGTCGCGCCAGGTGCGACCGAACTGGTCGCCGTAGTTGGGCAACGCGAGAAGCTCGTCGATCAGCTTGGTGCGCTTGTCCGCGCCGGTGGAATCGAGGAACGCGGCGGCCTGCTTGGCGGTGGGCACTCGGCCGGTGACATCGAGGTACGCGCGGCGCAGGAACTCGGCGTCGCCGGATTGCGGCGCCGGCGCCATCTTGGATGCCGCGAGATGCTGATCGATTGCCGCATCGATTTGCTTGGCGACTTCGGCAGCGGGTCTCGGTTCTGCGGCCCGGGCGGTGAACCCGATCAGGAGTGCAAAACCGGTGAGCGTAGTTCGAAGCATGGCGACCGCCAAAACAGAGCGATGAACCGTCCCCAGTTGATAACAGGGTATCGGTTGAATGCACTTTGTGCAACAAGAATCCAGTGCTAATCTCACCTGCTTGCCTCGTATGGGCGCGGTGCGGTCGCCAATAGATACCCGACCGGACCCAGGATTTCGGGCAATTCCACCTAACCCAAGCCGCCGGCTCCACCCACCGCATACCACACCGATCGCCGTCGGATAGAAAGCGTTATTACAAAGTGGTTTACACCCGACGATCGGGTCGGGGCCGATCTCAGACTTCGCTTCAGTTACAAATTGACAGTGTGTCTTGAATCCCCCCCCACCGAGTCGGTCCTGTTCGGAAATGCTGTCCACACGAGCCGCAGATGGTTCCGGGGCCGGCCGAGGTCGCCGCTCGGACGGATGTCCCGGATTGGAACCGGTCGGCGGCGACAGCACGAGTAGAGATGTGGGACCACGACCCACTCGCGCCTCGTCACACGGTATGCGATCTCCAAGGCAAGTGGTCGATCGACACCGCGTGAGCGCCCGCATTTGTCGCACAACCAATCGCATTTTGGTCTTGACATTGGTGATCTATGGAACATAGCTTACTGCACTCACTACATTGATCGGGAATTCACTCCTGATCGCCGCCCTCTCTCCGACCCGCTCCCCCAGTCCGAGCCGTTCCGAATGTCACACGCCGTGCGAATCGCACTCCTCACTCTGCCGCTCGTCGCGGCACTCCACCCCCGGCTCGTTTCCCGGAGCTGGGCGGCGGATGGTGCAAGGGACGCTCTGCCCGGCCGCCTCACCGAGTTCACCGAGCCGAAGCCGGGCGAGCACCCCCGCCTCTTCTTCCGCGCGGCGGACGTCCCCGCGCTGCGGAAGCGTGCGGAAACCCCCGAGGGCAAGGCGATCGTCGCGCGGACGAAGGCGCTGCTCGGCGGCGCCGAGAGGGTCCGGGACGACGACGCCTACACCCTCTGGGACGGGGCCGCCTTCGGGTTCCTGTACACCCTCACCGGCGAGAAGAAGTACGCCGACCTCGGCCGCGCCTCGGTCGACCTGGCACTCGCCGGCAAGACCGACCGCGACAAGCGGTACGGCGTCAACCCGCCCGACGAGCCGATGCGGGCCGGGCCGTCCTTGTACGCCATCGCCCTCGCCTACGACCTCTGCTACGGCGGGTGGGACGAGGCGTACCGCCTGAAGATCGTGAAGTGGATCCAGACCTGGAACCAGAAGTGCAAGAAGCGCGGCGGCAACGCCTCGCTCGAGCGCCTCTCCCTTTCGCCCGACAACCCCAACAAGATTTCCAACCACTTCGCCCTGCAGGTCGGGGGCGCGGGCCTCACCGTGCTGGCGATCAAGGGCGACCCCGGCGCCGACGACAAGCAACTCGCGAAGTACCAGGAGGGGATCGACAGGAACGCCCGCAAGGTGCTGACGCAGGACTTCGGCGAGAGCGGGTACTTCGGCGAGCACGCCGGGCCGGGGACCATCGCCAGCACGTGGACGTTCGTCCCGTGGCTCCAGGCCCAGCGCGTCTGCGCCGGCCGCGACTGGGTCACGCCCCACCCCACCGGCGAGTGGCTCAGCCTCCGGTTCGTGATGGAAACGGTCAACGCCGGCGACGGCCCGTTCTACCTGAACCCGGCGTGGACCGGCGTGACCCTCAACACCGGGTACGGGAGCGACTTCCTCCTGCAAGCGGGCGGCAGCCACTCGGCCTACTTCTGCCAGGGGTTCGGCGCGATCCGGAGCGAGCGCAAGCCCGCCATGCTGTGGACGTACAAGAACCTCGTCGAGCCGACCGAGGCGGCGACCTACCCGACGCACCTGCAACCGGGGGAGAAGTCGTTCGACGTGTTCAGCTACCCGCACCGCGGGCTGTTCGCACTCGTCAACTGGCCCATCGGCGTCGAGCCCCGCAACCCTGCGGAACTGGTGCCGAGGGTCGCGCAGGACGCGACGATGGGGCACTACGTGTTCCGCAACCAGTGGAAGGACGCGGACGACATCGCGGTGGGCGTGCTGTTCGGCTCGCGCACGCTGGCGGCGGAGAAGACGCAGAACCGGGTCATGGTCCGGGGCCTGAGAATGCGGCTGAGCTTCTGCACGCTCGCCGGCCGGGAGGGGATGAAGACCACCTGCACCCCCGCCGAGGACGGCTCGGGCGTGTGCCGCGGCGAGGACACCGCGGTCGGCGTCGACTACAGCAAGGCGTCCGGGGCCGACGCGCTCGTGGTGGTGGCGGGGCCGGCCGCGGACGGCAAGCTCGCCGGTACCTCGGGACCGAAGGCCAAGGTGTTCACCGGCACGGCGGGGAAGACGCCCTACGCCATCCTGTCGCTGTCCAGCGGGGCCCACCCCGAGCCGAAGCTCGACGGCACCAGGGTGACGATCGGCGGGCAGACCATCGACTTCGACGGCGGCAAGATCGCCTTCGGGAAGATGGCCGGGCCGCCCAAACTGAAGCAATGATACCGGATCGCGTGGATCAGTTGCCGTTGGTGGGGCAGGCATTCGTGCCTGCCTCCGGAAGCGGTTGGAGGCAGGCACGAATGCCTGCCCCACCAACCAGCTGTTTAACTCCTGCCGACATCAAGCAGAGCGACCGAATGGGCGTTACCGGGGAATTGCTTGCGTGACACCCATATTTCCGTGACCCGGAGCATGTGATGAAACTTTGGATCGGGCTTCTCGCCCTGGCGACCGGGGCGTGTAGCTCCGCCGCGGCCGCGCCGCCCCCGGCGAACGCCGGCAAGGACGTCGTCCTCACGGCGAACATCGACAAGACGGACATCACCTTCTTCCTCCCGGCCGACACGGCCGGGGTGCGGTTCGTGCTCGTCAACCCGGCCGACAAGAACGCCGGCCCCGGCAGCACGTGGGGCGAGGCGGCGCGGGGCCTCGGCGGCGCCCAACTCGGACTGCTGATGGAGAACGTCGGCGGCCGCAACAACCGACCGGCCGCGCTGGCGAAGACGATCGCCGCGGCCCTGGAGAAGTTCGCCGCCGACACCGGCCACCCGGAACTCGCCCACGCGCCGTACTTCCTCGCCGGGTTCTCGAAGGGGGGCGGCTTCTCGGCCACCATCGCCCAGGAGAACCCCGGCCGCTCCATCGGGTTCGGCGACGTCTGCTGCTGGGTGCCCGAGCCGAACAAGGACCTCTCCGCGGGCGGGCTGATCGTGATCGGCGCGAAGCCGGACGGCTTCAAGATGCTCGACGCCATCCCCAAGAACTACGACCCGGCCCGTGCGAAGGCCGCCCCGTGGACGCTCGCGTTGCAATGGGACTGCGGCCACGACTACGGCAACGCCACCGCGCTGCTCCTGCCGTACATGGCGGCCGTCGTCGAGGCGCGGCTGCCGAAGGCGGCCGCGCCGTACGCCGAAGCGGTCAAGCTCGCCCCGCTCCAGATCGAGGCGGGGTGGCTCGGCGACCGCACCAAGTGGAACGCCCCCCTCGCGGGGATCGCCCCCTACGGGGAATACAAGGGGGACAAGGACGCCGCCGTCTGGCTCCCGTCGAAGTCGCTCGCCTACACGTGGCGGAGCTTTGTGCGGCAGAACCCGCCGGTGCAACTGGCGGTCAAGACCGCGACCGGCGACGTTCAACTGCCGCCGTTCACCGCGAAAGCGAAGCGGTCGATCGTCGTCCCGGCGAACGCGCCGCTCGTGGTCTCGGCCGAGGTCAAGCCCGGCACAAAGGTGAAAAGTCTGGACTACTACGACGGCGACGTGAAGCTCGCCACGGTGGCGCCGGACAAGACCGAGTGGAGGTGGGAGAAGGTACCGCCCGGCCTTCACGCCCTCCACATCGAGTACCAACTCGACGACGGTTCCGTGAGCGTCTCCAACCCCGCGCTGGTGATCGTTTCTGGGGCCGCAAAGTAAGGGGCGGCGAGCGGGTCGGCCGGCTCGGCGGGGAAGAGGACGATCTCGTCGGCGACACGCACCGCCCCGAGGTCGACCTGCACCCACCGCGGCGCGTCGGGGTCCGTCGTGAGCCGCGCGTGGCGGCCGCGGCCGCCACGCGTGACCGGCAGGGTGCCGAGTTCCGCCCGGAGCCCCGCGCAGGCGTCGGGCCGGGGCCCCGGGGACCAGAGTGCCCACCCGGCGACCCCCGCGAGGGCGGCGAAGGCCGCAGCGACGGCGCCCTGCTCCACAAAGGCCGACACCTGGCAGGAGACGTACCGCCGGTCGATGGAGAAGGCGGACGCCCTACTCGCCGCGTGGGCCGCGGCCGAGCCGCACCGTGAGGCACTCGCGGGGTGTGGTACGGAACCCGTGTTTGACCCCGGTGCGGCTCGCCGCGAAGCGCGGCTCGACGCACGCTACCGCCGGCGCCGCACCCCGGCGGGTGCTGGGTCGCCGACCTGGTGCTCGGAAAGACACAACCCGTCAGCGGTTACAGGTCCGGTTCAAGCGAAGAGCCATTCTGATATAGATTCTTCCGGACATGTAATATGGTTCCGGAGGTGGGGTGGGGGGATCGGCCGGAACCAATGAGAGGTGCCCGAGCGACGCCCGCCGCGGGTCAGGCGGCCCGCTTCGCGGGGGCCATCGCCCGCAGTTCGTCGCACAGCGCGCCGTTGAGTTCCGCTTCCAGCCGCGCCAGCGCCCGGGCCACCGTCGCCCCGTCGAGCACTCGGTGGTCGTACACGAGCCGCACCACCACGGACCCGTCCTGCTCGACGACCCCGTAGGTGAGGGTCACCGTCAGCGGGGACAGGGGGTGCAGGGACTCGGCCCCGAGCGAGGAGTACACGCTCAGGCCGAACGTGCCGAACTGGTGCGCCCGGGACCGGGGCAGGTTCAGCCCGAGCCACATCAGGGTCCGCCGCACGACCCGGGGCAGCCGCGCGAACCGGAGCATCTTGCGGAACGACTTGACGGATTCGACCGGGGCCAGGGCCAGGGCCCGCACCTGCGCGTCGACCTCAACGAGGGCCGTCTCCCCCGGGTCGCGTACGCGGCCGAAGAACACCGCCCGCTCGCCGGCGTACTCGCGCTCCACGGCCACGGTCGCCACGCTCGACGGGTACTCGTAGAGGTGGCACCACGGGAGGCGGACGAACGCCCGCCGCAGCTCCGGCATCTCCGCGGCGACCCGCCCGAACGCCTTCAGGAACAGGGCCGGCCACCCGGGCCGGGGGGCCGCCGCGGCCCGCGCGGCGCGTACCTCCCCCAGGCGCATCTCGCGCTGGACCGGCACCCCCGGGACCTGCGACGCGAAGTGCAGCAGGTCCACCATGAACCGCCGCGGTGCCGACAGACCGACGGACCGGCCGCGCATCGTCGCTCCCCCTACGCCGCCCGGACGGCCCGGAAGATGTACGCCTGGTCGCAGTAACTCAGGCAGTGCTCGACCCGGGTGAACCCGGCCGCGCCCAGCTTCTCGGTGACCCGCTCGGCCGGCAGGTAGTGGAACCGGCCGGTCCGCGCCTCCCGCTTCAGCCACCGCCCGTACCGGAGCATCCGCCACGACCGCTTCAGGTACCGGAGCGGGTGGTCGGACCGCAGGGCGGCGAGCAGCGAGAACCGCGCGACGCGCCCCCAGGAGGGCTCCGGCACGTTCACGGAGAACACGAACCGCCCGCCCGGCCGCAGCACGCGGAACACCTCGCGGAGCAGGTGGTCGTACGCGGCCGTGGTCCACGCCCCGGCCCCGGCGTCGAACGACTCGGCGTACGAGATCGACAGGCCCGACACGGCGTGGTCGAACTCCTGGGCGGCGAAGACCCCGAGGCCGCCGCTGAAGTCGTGGCACGCGAAGCGGATCCGGTCGCCCGGGGCGGGGCTGAGGGTCGCCCTCAGCCGGTCGTAGGCCTGCGCGTTCGCCGCCGCACAATCCACCCCGACGACCCCCGCGACCGTGCCCGCGGTGCGCTCCCAGATGGCCCGGGAGATCGCCCCGCCCCCGCAGCCCAGGTCGAGCCACCGCTCGCCGCCCGCGGGGTCGGCCCACCCGACGGTGTCGGCGAGCAACTGGCGGTACGGGGGCAACTCGTGCTGCCCCCAGAACGCCCGGGCGCACCGCGCGTCGGGCCAGTAGCTTGTAGCAGTCGGCGGCATTCGGCTTCCCGGTCAAGCGTTGGTGGGGTAGCGGCGGCCCGAACCCGGTGGCCCGGTCCGCGGCGGGACGGGACTATATCACGGGGTCGGGCGAGACGCTACCCGACCTCCGCCGCGTGTCTTCCGTCCCGGCGGCGGGGGTCTATATCACGAGGCCGAGCGAGCCTTGTCGGGAATCTCCCGTGTCTGGCCGCCCGTGTGGGGCGGGCGACGGTGGCGCCCCGCCGGCGGCCGGGCGGTGCCGGCACCGCGTGTGCAGCGGGACCGGCGTCGCCCCGCCGACCACCGGGAGACGCCCGTGCCAACGAAGCCGACCCACTCCGCCGCGGCGTTCGCCTCGGCGGCCGCCGCCGACCGCGCGGCCAACGAACTCCTGTGCCGGGGGCACGATCCCGGCGGCGTCGTGGTCCTCGTCTCGAACCCGGCGGAGCCCTGGCCCGAGGGCGGGGCGGTCGCGGACGTGCCCGGCGTGGGGAAGGTGGCGAGCGGTCCCGGACCGGGCACCGGGGTGCTCAACGCGGTCGGCGGGGCGGGTGCCGCGGGGCTGACCGGCGCGCTGGTGGGACTCGGTCTCGGGGAAGCGGAGGCCGTCTTCTGCGAGGCCGCGCTGGCGGCCGGGCGGTGCGTCGTGGTCGCCGGTGCGGGCGGCCCGTGTGACCCCGCCGTCGTGATCGCGCGGCACGGCGGCTACACCCGTGCGGTCGTCGAGGCCACCCGGCCCTCGTGATACCGGCTCGCGTGGATCAGTTGCTATTAGTGGGGCAGGCATTCGTGCCTGCCTCCGAAGGCGTCTGGAGGCAGGCACGAATGCCTGCCCCACCAACAAAGAAACGAATCCCTGCGATTCGGTACGAGTGGGGGCGGGGATCGGCACGTACCGGTTCCCCCAACGAGTCGCGGCCGTGGGTCAGTAGTTGTCGTTGCCGGGCGGGGGCGGCTCGTCGGGCGGCCTCGGCTGGCGCATCTTGAGAAGTGCCGCCGCGATTCAGTTCCAAGTGGGAAGGTTGTCCGCACGCCCGGCGTCACTCCAGTGCGGCGTCGATGACGCGGCCGCCGACGTCGGTGAGCCGCTCGTCGCGGCCCGAGTGCCGGACCGTGAGCTGCTCGTGGTCCAGGCCGAGCAGGTGCAGGACCGTCGCGTGGAAGTCGTTCACCGAGGCGACGTGCTCCACCCCCTTCAGGCCGAACTCGTCGGTCTTTCCCACGGCCGTGCCGCCCTTCGCCCCGCCGCCCGCCAGCCACATCGTGTACCCCAGCGGGTTGTGGTCCCGGCCCTTGCCGCCCTGGCTGTTCGGCGTGCGGCCGAACTCGCTGCACCACACCACCAGCGTGTCCTTGAGCATGTCGCGGCGCTTCAAGTCCTTGAGCAGCGCCGCGATCGGCTGGTCGACGTGCCCGCACATCTTCTCGTGGTTCGCGTTCACGTCGTCGTGCGCGTCCCACTGCGTCACGAGCGGGCCGCCGCCCGAGTACACCGTGACGAACCGCACGCCGCGCTCCAGCAGCCGCCGCGCGAGCAGGAGCCGGGTGCCGAAGTCGGCGGTCCGCGCCTCGTCGAGCCCGTAGGCGGTGCGCGTCGCGGCCGTCTCCTTCGAGAGATCGACGGCCTCGGGCGCGTGCCGCTGCATGCGGAACGCCAGCTCGTAGCTCGCGGCGCGGGCGTCGAGTTCCGAGTCGCCCGGCGGCGCGTGCAGCGCGTTGAGTTTGTTCACGAGGTCGAACGACCGGCGGTTCTCGTCGGCCCCGACGTCGCCCGGCGGCTTCAGGTTCTGCACCGGGTTCGGCCCGCGCCGCAGGAGCGTGCCCTGGTACACCGCCGGGAGGAACCCCGCCGACCAGCACGGCGCGCCGCCCTCGGGGACGCCCTCGGGCTGCGGCATCACGCAGTACGCGGGGAGGTTCTCGCTCTCGCTGCCGAGCCCGTAGGTGACCCAGGAGCCGAGGCTCGGGAACCCCATGAGCGTGCGGCCGCTGTGCAACTCGTAGATCGCCGGCGCGTGGATCGTGGACGTGCTCCAGCACGCCCGCAGCAGGCACAGGTCGTCGGCGCAGGTCGCGAGGTGCGGGAGCAGGTCGGAGATTTCGAGCCCGCTCTGCCCGTGCTTCTGAAACTTCCGCGTGCTTGGCAGGACCACCTCGCCGCCGCTCGTGAACTGGCTCTTCGGGCGGCCAGTATTTTCAGGGAGCGGCTTGCCGGCCCACTTAACGAGCGCCGGCTTCGGGTCGAACAGGTCCATCTGGCTCGGGCCGCCGACCATGAACATGAAGATCACCCGCTTCGCCTTCGGCGCGTGGTGCGGCTTCTTCGCGGCGAGCGGGTTCCGGCCCGGGGGCGCCGCGTCGGACGCGCGGGCGTCGCGGGCCGCGAGCCAGTTCAACGCGATGCCGCCCAGCCCGCCTCCCGATTGGAAGAGGAACTCGCGGCGCGAACGGGCGAAGGGGAAGTGCGTGCTCATGCCGCCAGCGTACCCCTCCACGGGAGCGGGTGCAAGAACGCGAGCGGCCGCCGGTATCCCCGGGCACCACGTCACCCGAGCCGGAGTTCGCCATGTTCTGGATCGCGCTGGTCGCCCGCGTGCTGCTCGCACTGCCGTTCCTCGTGTTCTCGCTCAACTACTTCCTGCACTTCATCCCGAACCCGCCGCCCCCGCCCGAGGGGAGCGCCGCCGCGGTGTTCACCGGGGCGCTGTACACGTCGGGTTACCTCACCGCCGTGAAGGTGCTCGAACTCACCGGCGGGTTGCTGGTGCTGTCGGGCCGGCTCGTGCCGCTCGGGCTGGTGATCCTTTCGCCGATCGCGCTGAACATCCTGTTCTTCGAGGTCTTCATGGTCGGGCAGGCCGGGCCGGGCGTGCCGCTCGTGGTCCTGTGTGCCGCCCTCATCTGGGTGTACCGGTCGCACTTCCGGGCGCTGTTCGCCGTCACGCCGCAGATCGGCTAACCTGGACGGCATGAACGCCGTCGCCCTCCTGCTCGCGCTCGCGTCGCACGCCCCGCCGCCGGCCGCGGACCTGCTCGCGTCGGTCGCGTGGGTGCGGGCCGAGAACGACGGGGCCGGGACCGGGTTCGTCGTGGACGCCGGGAAGCGGCTCCTCGTCACCTGCCGGCACATCGTCGCCGACCGCAAGACCGTGGACGTGATCTTCCCGTGGGTCCGCGGCGGCGAGTTGGTCACCGACCGCGCCGCGTACCTCGGGAACCGCGCGCTCCTCCGCGAGCGCGGCTTGCTCGTTACCGGAACGGTGCTGAAGACCGCGGACGAGTTCGACCTCGCGCTGGTCGAGCTCGAATCGCTCCCGCCGGGCACGCGAGCGGTGACGTTTGCGCACGCCCCGCGACCGGGCGAACCGCTCACGGTCGTCGGCAATCGGCTCGACCTGGAGACGGTGTTCAACCTGACTTGCGGCCCGGTGCGGGTGAGCGGCGCACTCGCGAACGGCTACTTCTGGCGCGGCAAGAAGCTCGCGGCGAACGCCGACGTGATCGTCGGGCAGTTGCCGACCGAAGAGGGCGACAGCGGCGGCCCGGTGTTCGACCGCCGCGGCCGCCTCGTCGGCATGGCCTCGGCGCTGCGGCGGCAGTGCCCGCTCGCCGCGGTGTGCATCTCGGCCCGCGAAATCTGGACGTTCGCGGGACTCCCGGCCCCGCCCCCGGCGAACGCGAAGGCGGACGACATCGCCGCTTCGCTCACACGCGCCACTGTCTGGGTCCGCCCCACCGCGACCGATGCCCAGGTCGCCGGCGTGCTGATCGAACCCGACCTCGTGCTGACGTGCGGGCGGAAGTTTACTCCCGGGGACCGCGTCGGCATTGCGCTGCCGCTGCGGGACGGCGGCCGGTGGGTCACGGAGCGCGCCGCGTACCGCGACCCGCTCGGCCTGCAACTCCGCGGCGCGTGGCGGTCGGCGCTGGTTCTCGCCACCGACCGCGACCGCGACCTCACGCTCCTGAAGCTCGACGCGCCGGTGAAGGACGCCCGGCCACTTGCACTCGCGCCGCGGCCGCCGGCCCTCGGCGAAACGGTCCACACGATGAGCCACCCCGGCGGGCTAGAGTTCGCGTGGGTGTACGCCGGCGGTCCGGTGCGGCAGCGCGGCTACCTCACCGTTTCGCCCGACGACCGCCCACGGAAGGTGTCAGTGCTGGTGTGCCAACTCCCGGCGCAGGCCGGCTCGCCCGGCGGCCCGTTGCTGAACGACCGCGGGGACCTCGTGGGCGTACTGTCGGCCCGCGAGTCGGCGCAACTCGTCGGGTACGCCGTCGCCGCCGAGGAGATCACTTCCTTCCTCGACGTGGCGCGTGCCGATCGCCGGCCGAAGACGCTCGCGGGGCTGTTCGCCCGCGCCGAGGGGCTCCCCGCACGGTTCGCCCGCTCCGCGGCGCTGGGCGTGGCGGCCCGGGCCGAAGCGCTTCGCCAGAAGGGGAACGCTGACGCCGCGGCGCAGGACTGTGACACCGCGGTGTCACTCGATCCCGGGTGCGTGCCGGCCCGCGTGTGCCGGGCGCGGCTCCTCGACGCGGCCGGGAAGCCCGCCGAGGCGCTCGCGGAACTCGACGCGGCCGTTGAGCGCGGGCCGTTCGACCGCGACGCGCTCGTCTTGCGCGCGGCGTGGTCCGCGGGTGCGAAGGACTGGCGCAAGGCCCGTGGGAGCCTGGAGCGCGTACTCGACGCGAACCCCGCCGACGCCGACGCCCGGCAGCGGCTCGTCGGCGTGCTGCTCGAACTCGGGGAGGACGCGAGGGCCGCTTCCGCAGTCGGCGACACCTTGCGGGCCGACCCGAAGCGGCTCCCGGGCGTGGCGGCCGACCTGCTCGCGCAGGCCGATGCGATGGCCGCGAAGTACCCCGACGTGCCGTCGATCCCCGCGGGCTGGCTGCTGAAGGCGACCGCGGCCGCAAACCGGCCCGAGTTCGCGGACGTTCTGAAGCGCGCCGCGGGAGCAAAGGACGACGCCGAGCGCCTGGCCGCGCTGCGCGCCGGGCTCAAGAACCTGAAGTGACACGACCTCTGGTGGCACAGGCCTCTGGCCTGAGCGAGCCTTCACAGGCCAGAGGCCTGTGCCACCAAACCAGAGACGCGAACGAGAGGCCGCATGGCGAACTACGACGTGATCGTGCTGGGCGTCGGGGGCATGGGCTCGGCTGCGTGCTTCGAGTTGGCCCGCCGCGGCCGCCGCGTTCTGGGGCTGGAGCAGTACCCGCTCGTCCACGCCCGCGGCAGTTCGCACGGCCACACGCGCATCATCCGCACCGCCTACGCCGAGCACCCGGACTACGTCCCGCTCGTGCGGCGGGCGTTCGAGCGGTGGTACGAACTGGAGCAACTCACCGGCCGGCACCTGCTCACCGAGTGCCCGTGCCTGAACGTCGGGCCGCCCGGGAGCGGGCACGTCGCGGGGGTTCGCGCGTCGGTCCGCACGCACGGCCTCGAAGCCGAGGAGCTGACCGCGGCCGAGGTCGAGCGGCGGTTCCCGGCGTTCCGCTTCCCGGCCGACTACTCCGGCGTGCTGGAGCGGGCCGCGGGGTTCCTGTACGTCGAGGACTGCGTGCGGGCGCACATTGACAGTGCGGTGTCACTCGGGGCCGACGTCCGCGCAGAGGAACCGGTGCGGGCCTGGGAAGCGGCGGGCAACGGCGTCCGCGTCACGACGGACCGCGGGACGTACTCCGCCGCGAAGCTGGTCGTCACGGCCGGCGCGTGGGCGACGCGGCTGCTCGCCGACCTGGGCGTCGGCTTGAGGGTGATGCGGCAGACGCTCCTGTGGTTCGACGCAGGGACCCGGCGGGCCGAGTTCGCCCGCGACCGGTTCCCGCTGTTCGTCTGTGACTCGCCGGGGGCCGCGTTCTACGGCTTCCCCGCGATCGACCCGCACGGGCTCAAGATCGCCCGGCATTACGGGCAGCCCGAACTGCCCGACCCCGACGGCGTGGACTGGGACGTGACCGCTGACGACGCGGCCGCGATCCGCCCCCTCATGGACGCCCACATTCCCGGGCTGGGGGCGCTCACCAAGGGTCAGGTGTGCATGTACACGGTCACCCCGGACCACCACTTCGTGATCGACACGCACCCGGCCCACCCGCAGGTGAGCGTGGCGTGCGGGTTCTCGGGCCACGGGTTCAAGTTCGCGTCGGCCGTCGGCGAGGTGCTGGCCGACCTCGCCGACACCGGCACCACCCGGCACGGGATCGGCCTGTTCCGGGCGACACGCTTTCGAAGTGCGGAGTGCGGAACGCGGAGTGCGGAGTGAAGACGGCGGTTTCGGAACCGCCTTTCGCTCTTCTGATCGTGATTCCGCACTCCGCGTTCCGCACTCCGCATTAGCTCCGAGCCACCCACACCGGCGGCGGGGCGATGGCGTCGGTCGGGCGCTTTCCGGCGTCGGCGCGGCCGCTGCCGGTCAGGCGGCTGATGACCCGTACGGTCATGTCGTGGTCGCACGCGATCTGGCAGCTCAGCCGCACGCCGGTGGCCCCCTTCGCGGCGAGTACGGCCTTCTCGGCCTCGGCGATCTGGTTCGGTTCGCCGGCGACGAACTCGACCCGGCACGTGGTGCAGCGGGCGTTGCCCCCGCAGGCGTGGAGCTGGTCGACCCCGGCCTCGTCGGTGAGCGCCAGCACGAGCCGCTTCCCGGCCGGCACCTCGAAATCCCCAACCCCATCGACCGTGAGCTTCGGCATGACGGACCCTCTTCAGTACGGGCGAGCGAATCGCGACCCGGCCATTTTAGTCGCCCGCCGCGAACCCGGCCCACCGCCCGCGTGTCGGACGGGTGGACCCTCGGGGCGCACGATGCCGATGCTACTCGAATCAGGTGACGTACGACTGACACCGGACTTCATCCCGGACCCGGGAACGCTGTTCGACCAACTGGTGAACGGCATCGCGTGGGACTCGCGAATCCGCGCGCGGAAGGCCGCCAGTTTTGGCGTGCCGTACAACTACTCCGGCATCGAGTGGGCCGCGGCCCCGTTCCCCGATCTGTTGGTCCCCGTCCGCGAGGCGGTCGCCTCGGCCCTCTGCTTCGAGCCGAACAACTGTCTGGCTCACTACTACCCGTCGGGCGAGTCCACGATGGGCTTCCACTTCGACGCGGTCGATGAACTCGAGCCCGGAACCGGAATCGCTGTAGTTTCCCTCGGGGCGGAGCGCGCGATCACGTTCCGGCTCGACACGTATAAGCGCGTCACCGAGCGTTACCCCCTGCCGTCCGGTTCGCTGCTCTGGATGTCGCCGGAGATGCAGACGACTTGGAAGCACGCCATTCTCGGCGACAACGCGGTCCGAGGCGGTCGCGTGAGCCTCACGTTTCGTCGAATGAAGTCGTAACTCCTCGGAGCCGGGCCATGTCGTCGGACAAGAAGCCGAAGAAGGCGAACAAGGGCAAGTACGCGACCAAAGCCGGCGAGTTCCGCCACACCGACGGGGACCGGCGGCGGCGCGGCGGGCCGACCGCCGACCAGGCGATCCGCGACAAGAAGACCCGCCAAGCGTTTAGCGGAGGCGTGCCCGAGGACGCCCCGCCCGGCCCGTGACGCCGCTGGAATCGGGGCGCGGCGGTCGGTACAACAACCCGGTTAGCCTGCTCTCCAGTCGATGCGAGGGGTGACCGTGGGACTCGTGGTGCAGAAGTTCGGCGGGTCGAGTCTGAGGGACGCGGACCGCGTGATGGAGGCCGCCCGCAAGGCGATCCGGGCCAAGCACGGCGGCAACCAGGTGATCGTGGTCGTCAGCGCCCAGGGCAGCACGACCGACGACCTCATCGCGAAGGCGGCGCAGATCACCGCGGCCCCGTCGGCCCGCGAGATGGACATGCTCCTGGCCACCGGCGAGCAGATCTCGATCGCGCTGACGGCGCTCGCGATCCAGGAACTCGGCGAGAAGGCCGTCAGCCTCACCGGCCCGCAGGTCGGGATCGTCACCGACAGCACACACCGCAAGGCCCGGATCAAGTCGATCGACACCCGGCGGCTGGTCGAGGCGCTCGACGGGGGCAGCATCGTGGTGCTGGCCGGGTTCCAGGGCGTGGACGAACTCGGCGACATCTCGACCCTCGGCCGCGGCGGGTCCGACACGACGGCCGTGGCCGTGGCCGCGGCGATGAAGCTGGCCGGGTACGACGTGACGTGCGAGATCTACACCGACGTGGACGGCGTGTACACGACCGACCCGCGGATCGTCCCCGACGCCCGGAAGATGGACGCCATCAGCTACGACGAGATGCTCGAAATGGCGAGCATGGGCGCGGGGGTCATGCACTCGCGGTCCATCGAGTTCGCCAAGAAGTTCGACGTCCCGCTGATGGTGCGGAACTCGCTGTCCGACGCGGTGGGCACCTGGATCGTCCCCGAGGCCGAGTGGATGGGCGAGTTCCCGGTGTGCGGGTGCGCCCTCGCGGTGGACGAGGCCCGGCTGGTGCTGGAGGGCGTCCCGGACCGGCCCGGGGTCAGCCACCGCGTGTTCGCGGCGCTCGCCGGCGCGAACATCGCGGTCGACATGATCGCCCAGAGCGTCGGCTCGGGCGGCCGGGCGTCGATCGGGTTCACGGTGCTCAACAGCGAACTGGAACGGACCAAGAAGACGCTCGGGCCGCTCGTCGCCGAACTCGGGGCCACGCTGAACGAGACGGGCAAGGTGAGCAAGGTGTCGGTGGTCGGGGCCGGGATGCGGACCCTGTCGGGCGTCGCCGAGAAGCTGTTCCAGGCGCTCGCGGCCGACGGCGTGAACATGCGGATGATCACCACCGGCGACATCAAGATCAGCGTACTGATCGAGGAAGACGCGCCGGCCGAGGAGCCCGCGGCCGAGGGCGGCGAGCCGGTCAAGAAGGCGCACCTCGAGAGCCGCAAGGCGGTCCGCGGCCGCAAGGCGCTGCGGGCGGTCCACGCGGCGTTCGGGCTCGCGGCCCCGCGAAAGGGGGCGGGCGTCCCGGCCGAGGCCGGGGGCACCGGGTTCAAGGTCCGCCCGAGCCCACTGGTCGTCCCCGCGACCAAGGACCGCGAGGCCGCCATCGCCCGGCTCGAGGGGATGGAGGACGTGCTGGTCAGCGGGGTCCAGTTGAACGCGGACCAGTCGCGGGTGACGATCCACGACCTGCCGGACAAGCCCGGGAACTGCTCGCGGGTGTTCAACGCGGTGGCGACCGGCGGCATCCTGGTGGACATGATCGTCCAGAACCTGACCGGGCCGGGCCGGGCCGAGCTGTCGTTCACGGTGCCGCGGGCCGACCTGACCCGGGCGCTGAAGCGGACGCAGGACGTGGTGCAGCAGATCGACCCGACGTGCCGGGTGGTGGGCGACTCGGACGTTGCGGTGCTGTTCGTACTCGGCGTCGGCATGCGGACGCACACGGGGGTGGCCCGGACCATGTTCGGGGCGCTGGCGGCCCGGGGCATCAACATCGGGATGATCAACACGAGCGAGGTGTGCGTCGGGGTGGTCGTGGAGCGGCCGCGGGGCGAGGAGGCGCTGGCGTGCCTCCGCGAGGCGTTCAAACTTGCCTGACCGGGGGCTTCCCGACGGCGGCCCGACGCGGTATAGTTCCTGTGCCGGAGAGGTGGCAGAGTGGTTGAATGCGTCAGTCTCGAAAACTGATTTACCCGCAAGGGTAACGAGGGTTCGAATCCCTCCCTCTCCGCTGAAACGCCAGTTGCAATTTGATGCAACTGGCGTTTTTTCATGGACTTGCGACGGAACTCACTTCTCAACGCCCAACCAAAACCCTCGATTTGTCGGATTTATGCCATCGTTTGTCGGATTTTGAAAACAATCCGACATTCCTGGAAACGATTCCACCCCTTGCAATCTTTGACTGGTTCGGAGAGTGGCGGGAATGGCGAATAGCAAAGTCCATCTTGGCGTGGAGGAAGACCGGGGGCAGTTCTACCGGGAGATTGGGAAGCGTGAGAACGGCAGGCCCGTGCGCTTCTACCTGGGGGCCGATGAGAACCAAGCCCTGGCGAGGGTCAGCCGCCTCGAAGCCCTCTGGAACGGCGTCGTGACCTGGTGGAACGACCTTGAACGCCGGGAAAGTCGCCCACACCGAGTTCACCTGCTGGGACGAAACTAGCTCGCCTTGGGCCGGGCCATCGGTCCGGGTGACTGGTCGGTTACGCTCGACCCGCCCCGGCTCGACACGGACTCGCTCGCAGTCTGGCTGGCGTCCGTGACGTTCGTGCATCCGAGGCTCAACCACGTCAACTTCGTCGCCCCTCGTAGGTGCGTCAGTCCACTGCCGTCGATCTTCACCCCGCCGAGGTTGAGCGTGTGCAGGTCGGGACAGCCCGACGGGTGCGCCAGCCCGGCGTCCGTCACCGGGTCGTCGCAGTGGTCCCGGTGGAGGTAGGCGACGTGGACCGGCTACGGTTCGGCCAGGTCGCCCGTCCGGCAGGCGTCGTTCACCTTTCCGCCGACCGAGAACACGCATTCCGCACCGGACCGTTCAGCCGCCGTCGGCCGTGGCTCCGGGGCCGGCTGCCGGGTGAAGTAGTCCCACCCCGTCACGCACAAAAGCACGGCGAAAGCGGCGACGGTCAGAACAATCATCCCCCGCCGCTTCGGCGGGCGCATCCCGAGGGCCACACGCAGGTCGTGGGCGAGAGCTTCGGCGTCCTGGTAGCGGGTGGCGGGGTCACGGGCCAGACATTTGAGACACACCGCCGCCAGCCGCTCGGGCAAGCGCGCCGAGGTCAACCCGGAGGCGCACCTGACGCACGTCCTGAACAAGTTGCCGGCCCGTCCCGCGGGTGCCGACCTGGCCGACCTGCTCCCGGACGGGTCGATGCGGTCCAGGGTCGGTGCTCGGATCGAGCCGCGGTGATCACAACCCCGGCGGGCCGCGACGGGTCGGGAGTGTGTCGGCCTGGCCCGCGGGGATGACCCCCACCCGCCCGCCAGCCAGCCCCGCTCGGCCGCGCACCTCACGAGGGCCACACGGGACCTCGCGCCGAGCTTCTCCATCGCCCGGGTCATGTACGTTTTCACCGTCTTCACGCTGAGATCCAGCCGGGCGGCGATCTGCTTGTTCGAGTACCCCTCGGCGATCTGCTTGAGGGTCTCGATCTCGCGCCCGCTCAGGTCCGGCTTCTCGGCGCCCTCACCCGCCCGGCCGGACCCGACGACGAGCTGCGCGGCGACGACCGGGTCCACGTGCGTGTTGCCCGCCGCCGCGTGCCGGATCGCCCCGACCAGGTCGGCCGCGGCCGACCGCTTGAGCACGTACCCGCTGGCCCCGGCCGCCACGCACCTGCCGGAGGTACGCCCGGTCCTCGTGTGCGGTCAGCGCGACGACGCGCACCCCCGGGCAGTCGGCGCGGATCCGGGCCGTCGCCTCGGTCCCGCTCATCCCCGGCATCGACACGTCCATCACCACCACGTCGGGGCGGAGCTCGAGCACCCGGCGGACGGCCGCCCCGCCCTCGTACGCCTCGCCGACGACCTCCATGTCCCCTCGGCATCGACGAGGGCCCTCAGCCCGTTCCGCACGACCGGGTGGTCGTCGACGAGGTACACGCGCAACGTGCTCACGGCCCTCCCTCCCTCGCCCGGACCGGGATCCGGACGGCGACCGCCGTCCCGGCACCGGGGCTCGACTCGATGTCCATCGTGCCGCCGACGAGTTCCACCCGCTCCCGCATCCCGAGCAGACCGAGCCGGCCCGGCGGCGGGGCCGCCGCGTCGAACCCCGCCCCGTCGTCCTCGACCACGACCGACACGTGACCGTCGGACCGCGTCACCACCACGCCGGCGGCCGTCGCGACCGCGTGCCTGGCGACGTTGGTGAGCGCCTCCTGGACCACCCGGTACACGACCGTTTCGACCTCCGCCGGCAGCCGGCCCGCGGCGAGGCCGGGGGCGTGGAGCTCCGCCCGCACCCCGGCCCGGGCCGCCCAGTCGGACACGAGCTGGCCGAGGGCCGGCTCCAGCCCGATGTCATCGAGGGACGTCAGCCGCAGCCGGACGGCGACGCCGTGGAGCTCGCGCCCCAGGTCGCTCATGATCCGCTGGGCGTCGGCCAGGCTGCCCGCGGCGGGGGCCGGGAGCTCGCCGAACGTCTCAACCGCCTTGAACGCCAGCGACAGGCCGGTCAGGAGCTGGCCCACCGAGTCGTGCAGGTCGCGGGACACCCGCCGCCGCTCGTCCTCCTGGGCACTCGCCAGCCGCCGGGCCATGTCCTGCCGCCGGGCCATCTCGGCCCCGAGCGCGTCCAGCGCCCGCTCCAGTTCGCCGGTCCGCTCGGCGACGCGGCCCTCCAGCTCGTCGTTCGCCCGCCGCAGCGCCGCCTCGGCCTCCTTCAGGTCGGTCACGTCCACGCACGCCCCGGCCAGCCGCGCCTGCCCGGCCGTGCCGAACACGTCCCCCTGGTCCCGCAGCCACCGCACCGCCCCGTCCGGGCGCACCGCCCGGAACTCCACGCTCAGCGGGCGGCCGTGACGGACCGTCTGATCGAACGCGGCCCGGACCGCCCCCCGGTCGTCCGGGTGGATGTGCGTGAGGAACTCGGCAAACGGGCTGACGGTGTCCGCCGCCGGGAGCCCGAACAGGGCGTTCAGGCCGGCGTCCCGGCGGTGCTCGTCGGCCGCCACGTCCCACGTCCAGGTGCCCATCCGGGCGGCGACCAGGGCCAGCCGCAGCCGCTCCTCGCTCCGGCGGAGGGCCGCCTCCGTCGCCCGCTGGTCGGTGACGTCCCGCATCACCCCGATCATCCGCACGGGCGCCCCGGCCCCGTCGTAGGAGAACGTGCCCCGGGCGGACATCGTGCGCACCGCCCCGTCCGGGTGGACGACGCGGAACTCGTGGTGGTACGGGGCCCGGGCGTCCCGTGCGGCGGCCAGCGCCGCCTCGGCCGCCGGGCGGTCGCCCGGGTGGACCCGGGCCCGCCACGCCTCGTAGCTCGGGGCCGCCCCGCCCGGCGCGTACCCCAGCATGTCGAAGTGGGCGTCGTTCCACACCACCCGGCCCGTCGCCACGTCCCAGTCCCAGGTGGCGAGCTCGGCGGCGGCCACCGCCAGCCGCAGCCGCTCCTCGCCCGCCCGCAGGGCCTCCCCGGCCCGCTTCCCGTCGGTGACGTCCACGAACGTGACCACCACCCCGTCGATGCGGTCGTCCACCGTCCGGTACGCGAGCACCCGCCGCAGGTAGTACCGGCCGTTGGCCGCCGCCAGCTCCCGGGCGACCGGCACCAGCCGCTCCAGCACGGCCTGGCAGTCGCCGTCCAGGTGCGGGTCGTCGAACCGCCGGGCCATCGCCGCCAGCGCCCGGCCGATGTCCCCGGGGATCAGGTCGACCAGGTCGCGGACGGCCGGGGTGTACCGGCGGATCCGGAACTCGCGGTCGAGGAACAGGACGGCGATGTCGGTACTGGTCAGCAGGCTGGCCAGGTCGCTGCTGGCCCCCTGGTGCTCCTCCATCTTCGCCCGGAGCTGGGAGTTGACCGTGCGCAGCTCCTCGTTGAGCGACTGCATCTCCTCCTTGGAGGTCTCCAGCTCCTCATTCGCGCTCAGGAGCTCCTCGTTGACGCTCATCACCTCCTCGTTCGACGCCCGCATCTCCTCGTTACTGGTCTGGAGCTCCTCGATCGTGCTCTGGAGCTCGCCCTGCAGCCGCCGCACCTCGTCGGTCCCCTCGCCGCCGGGCGCGGCGGGCGGGGCGATGTCCCCCAGGTCCTCGAACCCGACCACGTAGCACTCGGGCGCGGCCCCCACCCCGCCGGCGTCGAGGACCTGTGCGGCGGTCACCCGGACCCGGACCCGGCGATTCGGGGCCGCGTCCATCCACCCGTCCGGGGCCGTCGCCCGCTTACCGTCCGCCGCCGCCCGGTGCAGGGCGACCCGGACCGCCGCCCGCACCCCGTCCCGGGCCTGGACCAGGAGGTCCCGGGACGGCTCGCCCTGGGGCTGGCGGAGGAACGGCGAGGTGTCGCCGTGGTGGTACAGGACGTGGTTGTCCCGGTCGACCGTCACCGCCGCCGGGGTGTACCACTCCAGCAGGGTGCGGCGGGCCAGTTCGGCCACCGGCGGCCAGGGGCCGTCCGGCCCCGGGGCCGGGGCGGCGGTCCCACCGGCCGCCGGCGCGCGCGGGCGGGAAGTCGATGGTCCCGTGCCGGGTCGGCCCGACCCGGCGGTAGATGCGGGCCTTCTTGTCGGCCGGCTCGAACAGCGCCTCGGCCCCGCCGACGGTCTCGCTGCTGCCCAGGAACAGGGCCCCGCCCTCCCGCAGCCCGAAGTGCAGCAGGTTGAGGACCCGCTGCTGCGCCTCCGGCTCCAGGTAGATGAGCAGGTTGCGGCAGGAGGCGATGTCGAGCCGGCTGAACGGCGGGTCCTGGAGCACGTTCTGGGACGCGAACACCACCCGGTCCCGGAGGTCCTGGCGGACGCGGTAGCTCTCGTCGTCCCGGGCAAAGAACCGGGCCAGCCGCTCGGGGGACACGTCGCTCTCGATGCCGCCGGGGTACAGCCCGGCCCGGGCGTGGGCCAGGGCCCGCTCGGCCAGGTCGGTGGCGAACACCTTGATGTCCAGCCGCTTGCCGGCCCGGTCCGACTCCTCGAGCAGGAGCATGGCCAGCGTGTACGCCTCCTCCCCACTGGAGCACGCGGCCACCCACGCCCGCACCGGCGCCCCCGGCTCGCGGGCCGCGACCAGCGGGGCCACCACCTGCTCCCGCAGCGCCTCCCACACGTCCGGGTCGCGGAAGAACCCGGTCACGTGGATCAACAGGTCGTCGGCCAGGGCGGTCACCTCGCCCGGCGCCTGCCGCATCAGCTTGGCGTACTCGGCCAGCCCGGCCGCCCGGGTCAGGCCCATCCGCCGCTACATCCGGCGGAGCACGGTCGGCTTCTTCTACCCGCTGAAGTCGTGCTTGACGCGGGTGCGGAGGATGGCCAGCACCTCCCGCAGGTGGTGCTGCTCGCGGCGGAGCACCTCGTCGGCGTCGGCCTCGCGGCCGCCGCGGGCCTACGGGCTGCCGGCGTAGCTCAGGAGGACGTCGGGCAGGTCGGCGGGGCGGGCGATGTAGTCGGCGTACCCGGCGTCGATCAGGTGCCGGGGCATGCTCGGGAACTGGGCGGTCTCCGGGTCCTGGGCGACGCACACCCCGCCGACCGCCTTGACCGCCTGGGCCCCGGCCGTGCCGTTGGACCCCATGCCGCTCAGGATCACGCACACCGCTCGCTCCCGCTGCTCCTCGGCCAGGCTGCGGAAGAAGTCGTCGATCGGGCGGTTGGCCGCCCTCGGGCCGCCCAGCTCAGGGCCGAGGTGGAGGCGACCGTCGCGGATGGTGAGCACATGGCCCGGGCGGATGACGTAGGCGTGGTTCGGCTCGACCGCCACCCCGTCTTCGGCCTGGCTGACCGGCATGGCCGTGCGGCGCGAGAGAACCTCGGCCAGCATGCTGGTGTGGTCCGGCGGCAGGTGCTGGACGAGGACGAACGCCATGCCGCTGTCCGGCCGCATGACGTCGAGGAACGCGCCGACCGCCTCCAGCCCGCCGGCCGACGCGCCGATGCCGACGACCGTGAACGGCAGCCGCGGCGGCGGCTCGGCGTCGACCGGCTCCGCGAGGCGGTCCGGCTCGGCGGCGGGCTGGGCCGGGCTTGAATCGAGTTCGGGGGGATGTTCGTCGGGCACGCCTGCACCTCCTCGCGGGACCCGTGCTGGCGATGGGGCTGCGCTGACGGGACCGCCAGAGCCGTCATCCTATTCGGGGACCAACTTCTGCGCCGCGAGTACGTGGTCAAGACGTGGGCGTGCCCCGGCCGCTCATTCCTCCAACTCATCACCGACGCACGAGGTTCACCGGCTTTCGATTACCCACAAGTTCCGCGTTCGGGTCCGGGTATTTGAAGTAGAGTGGCGCTCAGTGGGCTTCGCTCCGGCACTCGCCCGAAGGTGCCGACGTGGACGCCTGGGCCGAGTACGAATTGGACGGCGGTACGTTCCCCGACCCGCGGCTGAAGAAGCGACTGGGGAAGGTGCTCGGCGACCTGGGGCAACGGCTCGGTAAGTACGGTGCCGTTGGCGTGCCAGGACTGGGCCGCGACCAAGGCCGCCTACCGGTTCTTCGACAACCCGCGCGTCGATGAGGGCGTCATCCCGGGCGGGCACTTCGCGGCCACCGCGGCGCGGTTCGCCGCGACCGCCGGGACGATCCTGGTGCGGCACGACACCACCGAGTTCGGCTTCCAGCAGGACACGCCCGAGGCGATCGGTTCGCTCTCGCTCACCAAAGGCCGGCACGCGACGTACACCGCCTGTGGGGTGCTCGTGCACTCCAGTCTGGTGCTGGCGGCCGACGGCCTCCCGCTGGGTTTGGCGGCCGCGAAGTTCTGGGCCCGCAAGAAGGTCAAGGGCACCAACGCGCTGAGGAGGCGGATCAGCCCCACGCGCGTCCCCATCGACCGGAAGGAGAGCGTGCGCTGGGTCGAGAACCTCAACCGGTCCACACAGCAACTGGGCGAGCCGTCCCGGCGTGTTCACATCGGGGACCGCGAGAGCGACATCTACGAGTTGTTCGGTGCGGCCCACGAGGCGGGGACGCACTTCCCGGTCCGCACCTGCCTGTATGAAACGGTTGGCCGGGAGCGGGAGTTGAACGTCATCGCGCCACGCCTCCGTTCCGGTGAAGAAGCCAGAAGATTAGGAACGTGATCGGCGGCCGTCAACCACGCCTCACCCGTTGTGTTTCTCTGGCGGACGCGCGCCCTGCCGGCCTGCAAGTGCGGGCCACGCGTTCCCACGTTGCAGGTACCGCGTCGAACCCGTTGTTGGTTATGTCTCCTCCCGGCGTCGACCGGCCGGTGAACACCTCAGAGTTCGAGGAGCGTGAAACTTGGTGTCCGAGTGAAACTCGAAACCTCCCCCGGTGAACAGTCGCGCGCGACTGCCACCTCTCACGATCCCTTAGAAATTCCTGTTAATGGTGGGGCTCGACAGAGAGAGAGTACGCGCCAAAAGATCGAGAACCGTTCCGCTCGGGGAGAGCATGGACGACGGGGCCGCACGCAGTCGACCTCCGCCGTTCTGCACCGGCGAACAAGGGTGGCGGCAGCCCCCCGGGGGGACCAGGTCCGCGAAGGTACGCAACCCCGTGAGGGGTCATTTGCCCCTCACGTCGAACTTGAAGGTGTTCGGCCCCTCTGCGGTGACCGTGGCGGTGAGCTTGCTGTCGATGTTGTAGGCCGGCCCGACGAGGCTCTCCTGGATCTCGCCCTTCATCGGGTCGTCCTTGAGGGGCTTACTGCGGTAGGCGGTGACCTCGACGTGGCGCGCCCCAAACTCGGCGTTGCCCGAAAACTTGCCGTCCTTGACGGCGAAGGCCTCGATGGCCCCGGTCGCCACCGTCTTGAAGTAGACCGTCCCCTCGACCAGCGGCGCGCCGTCGAGATCGACGGTGCCGCTGACCGGGACGAGTTGGACGCCGGGCTTGCCGCAACCGGCCAGGGCGGCGGCGACGAGCAGGTAACTCAGGGGCCGGGTCATCGCGCGATCCCTTCGGGTAGGGGGTCAGGGGAGGTTCGCGACGGTCCCGTCGTCGCGGGTAGCGATCGCGGCGAGGACGGCCAAGGTGGTGGAGTCGTTCAGGAAGCGGACCGAGCCGTCGCCGAAGACCACGTTGACGCCGCCGGTGTGGGTCGAGTTGAGCGGGATGTTGGCCCCGGTGTTGTTGCCGCTGATCCCGACGCCCGTGCCGGCGATGTCGTTGGCCCAGCCGGCGGCCGGGGTCTGGTTGATGGTATAGCGGATGGTGCACATGGCGGGGGAACGGTTGTCGGAGCCGGGGGTGTTGGTGAAGTTCGGCGGCACGCCCTGGCTCTTGACGCCCAGGGAGAAGCCCCAGGGCTGCGTCGCCCGCCAGTCCTGCTTGGCGCCGCTGGTGTCCTTGAGAAAATTGGACTGCTCGCTGATGAGGATGGTGTTGCTCAGGCCGTCGGCGACCCCGGTGAAGCGGACCTGCCCGTTGGGGATTAGCATCCCGCCGCCGCCGACGATGCCGCCGCTCGGCAGGCTGTTGACGCGGGCCTCGGTGTAGCCGGGGATCGTGCCGTTGGCCGCGCCCGCGATGCCCACGTAGTTCGCGAGGCACGCCGACGAATTGCTCGGCGAGGGTCCCGTCTTGAGGGGCGAGGAGGGGCAGGAGAACGTCTTGATGGTCGCCCCGGCCATGGCCGCATTGTTGTTCGCATTGAACACCCCCGAACTGCCGGAGTACTGCCACTTGCTGGCGATGGCATTCTGCTCGATGCCCGGCAGGATGTAGACCATCCAACTGCTGCCCCACGCGCCGCCGCTCGCTCCGGTGTCGGTGCCGAACGGGGGCTGGTCCTCGGCCCCGCCCGGGGGGAGGCGCTGGACCGTGTCGTGGTAGTTGTGGACCGCGAGGCCCAGTTGCTTCAGGTTGTTGCTGCACTGCATCCGCGCCGCGGCCTCGCGCACCTTCTGCACGGCGGGCAGGAGCAACCCGATCAGGATCGCGATGATCGCGATCACGACCAACAACTCGATCAGCGTAAAGCCGCGGGGCGGCCGGGGGGCGTGCGTGTCGGGGAGAAACATCTGGTCCTCGTGGGAGAGAGAGTGGGGGCGGAGCGATGAGCCAACGGGATGGATGAGGTTTGCGAGAGGGATAAGAGTAGCGGGTTCACGTTCGCGGGGACGGGTTGCAAAAGGTGTACCGCAACGGCATGGAAAATCAGATTCCACCTCGTGCACGCCACCGCCGTTCTGCTCATTTATTTTGCGCACCGAGACCACAGGAGATTTCGGAGGGCAGTCGGGGTCGCCATTCTGGCGAACGTGCTGAGTTGGGGTCGGTCGGAGTGGGCCGGCCGGGTCGAGAAGCGGTCGCGAGTTCGAGCGCGAGCGGCCGTCGCCTGGCACTCAAGGCTCGGGACGGCTATCCGCGCGTGCAACCGGGCGGCACCGGGCGGCCGGTTGCAACGCGATGTCACTGCCCGTGATGCCCCAGGCGTCGTCGGGGTAAGAGTGCTCAACGAGCCGCCGAGCCGCTCCTTGCACCGGACCTTCCCCGTCGGCAATGGCGGGGCGGACGGGCCGGGTTCCTTCGGCTCGGACGTCGCAGCCTGCGGGAGCGGGTCGTTACCGACACCGTGATGCGACCAATCCCGGTTGTAATGCTCGAGGAAGGCGCGGGTGACGTGCCGCAGGGTGTCCTCGCCGGGCACGATGAAGTGGTCCAGGCACTCCTGCCTCAACGACTGCGCGAACCGCTCGGCGTACGCGTCCCGGTTCGGGGCCCGCGGCCCGACCCGCGTCACCTCGCACCCGTCGACAGCCAGCACCGCACCGAAGTCGTCCGTGTGCTTCGTGTCGTGGTTGATCAGCACGTGCGTGGCCTGCAGGCCCCACTCGGCCATCTGCATTGAGGCATTCCGCGCCTGCTGCGTGACCCAGGAACTGGTAGGGTTCGCCGAGATCCCGGCCACGAACGCCCGTCGGGTGCCGGCGTGGATGAAGAACAGCAGGTCCAGGCCCACGAATCCGCCCAGCGTCGCGGTCCGCACTTTCAGGAAGTCGCTGGCCCAGAGCGTGGCCGCGTGCCGCCGCCCGGCGGCCTCCCACATCCCCGCCCCGCGCTTGGGGCCGGGATCGAGGCCCGCCTCCTTCAGGATGTTCTTCACTGTGGTGCGACTCGCGCCGCGAACGCCGAGCTTCCGCTGTCCCCCGAGTACCCGGGTGCACCCCACCCGGAGAACTCGCACCGGTGGGGTTACTCCGTGCGAGCAGGTCCGGGTAGCACCTCAGTGTTGGAGCAGTGTTACACCCGGACCGGTAGTGCTCGAGACCACGATGGGTCCACACTCCCGCGGTCGCCTAGAAATCCCCTTGGACGGTGAGGTCCTCATGCGAGAAACACGCGCCCGTGTTCGCCCGTGAAAGTTCGAAAGGTCTTCTGCTCCGGCAGAGCCGAGGCGGCTTGTCCGATTGTCGGGAGGGGACAGCAAAATCCTCGAGGCTCCCCGGGTGGTCATGGCGAAGCGGGGTCGCCTGCGCCTGTCGCCGGGGCCGCCCCCGGGTCCGCGCACGGGACCCTCACGAACAGCATCGTTACGCCGAGGACGAAGATGCCGGCCGCGAAGGCGTGGAGGACCGGGAGGTAGGAGCCGAGTTGGTCCCGGCATACGCCCAGCAGCAGCGGGCCGAGCCCGGACGAGGTGATGGTGACGACGTGGATCGCGCCCTGGATCTGGGCCAGGTCCCGCCGCCCGAAGGCGTACGCCCAGATCGAGAAGTACACGACCACGTACACCGACCACGCCAGCGACTTCAGCAGCGACCACACGTACACGTCCCGGGCCGTGTCCAGCAGCGAGACGCTCCCCACGACCCCGGCCGACAGGAGCATCCCCAGCGCCAGCACCGCCCCGATCGACCACCGGTGGCACAGCCACGCGACCCCGAACTTGAACACGACCAGGGACAGCACCCCGAGCACCAGCGAGTCGAAGAACACCTCCCTGCCGAACCCGCGGTCCTTGAGCAGCGACTCCAGGAACACGTCCATGCCCTTCACGGCCGTGCCGTTCACCAGGCAGAACAGGCCGAAGACGATGAACAGTGGGTGCCGCACCGCCTGCCACACGGTGCGGTCGCCGCCGGTCGTTGACCTCATCGCGGCCCGGTCCGGGGGCGGGACCGCCGGCGGGGTCACGAACACCATCGAGATCACGGCCGCGCACCCCATCCCCCCGGCGAGGACGAGCCACACGCCCCGCCACGTCCACCCGAGGTCCACGAGCCCCACCCGGACCCACTGGAGCACGCCCGCGTACAGGACCGCGGTAAGCGCCAGGTACACGGCCGCGGCGAGCGGAGCGAACCGCGGCCGGAACGACTTGCCCAGCAGACTCGTACTCGCGACCGCGAGGACGCCCTGGCCGAACAGCCGGGCCAGGGTGATGGTCGCGAACAGCGCCCACGGGCCGCCGGCCAGTGCTGTGAGGGCGGTGGCCCCGGCGGTGAGTGCGGTCATCGACCACGCCGCCCGGTACACGCCCAGCCGGTCCAACAGGGTGCCGAACCCGACCGACAGGGCGGCGACGGTCATCGTCGCCCAGAAGTTGAGCTGCCCGTACGCGGTCCGGGTGAGGCGGAACTCGTCCAGGAGGGGCTCGGTGATGACCCCCATGTACTGGGTCCGGCCCGGGTTCGTGCAGACGTAGATCAGGGCCGCGACCGCCAGGTTGGTCCAACTGGCGAGCGCCGGGAGCTCGGCCCGGGCGTGCGGCGCGGGCGGCTCGGGCGCTGCGGCACTCATGCGTTCGGGGTCCGTGGGTACGTGGGCGGCCCGGCTCAACTCAGAGGGGCGAAGGTGAAGGACGGACCCACTGGACCGGTGCGGATCGCCTCGGCGCGGGCCGCGGACACGGGCACCGGCGTGCCCCGCGGGAACACCGTCCCGTCGTCATCGGTCAGCGACGCGAACGGCCCGTCGTACCGCGCGGCCACCGCGGGCCGGTCCCCCGCGTCGGCGGGGGGCTTCGTGGCGGTCGCCGCGACTACCCGGAACCGGACCCCGGTCGTGTCCGCGACGCACCCCACGTCCTTCCAGGTCTCGACCTCGGTGCCACGGAACCCGGCGGCGGTAATCGCTGAAAACGGCTCGGCCGGGACCGGGACGTACCGGTACTTGGCGGAGAGCCCCGGAAAATCCGGGGTGCCGGGGTACGGCCGGTCCCCGACGAGCCCGCGGACGGTCAGCTTGCCCCCGGGGCGGAGTACCCGGGCCGCCTCGGCGAGGGCGGCCGCGAACGCCGCGCGGCCGCCGGCCGCGTTGAAGGTGTTGAGGAGAGCCACCTCGTCGAGCGAGCCGTCGACGAGGGGGAGCCGCTCGGGGAACGGGTCGGGCAGCGTGTGGGTCCAGGCCGCCCGAGTCGCCGGTGGCACCGGGACCGCGGCCGGGGCCGGCGAAACGGCGGCGGGCGAGGTCGTGCGCTCCCGGCCGTAGTGCCCGATGTTCCCGTGGACCGTGTAGACCTCCCACGGCACCCCGTCCGGGTCGGTCACCCAGAACTTGGTCTGCAGCGCGTAGCAGCACTCCACGCCGTCCTCGCGGACGGTCGGGAACCCGGCCCGCTCGAGCCGCCGTTGCACCTCGACCAGCCCGGCCGCGTCCGGGAGCCGCAGCCCGGCGTGGTTCAGCGACGCACCCCGCGGGGCCGGCTGGGGCAGGAACGAGAGCACGAGGGGCGGGTCGGCGAGTTCGAACTTCGCGTAGTCCGCGTAGTGCTTGTGCGGCTCGTGCCCGAACAGCACGCGGTAGAACGCGACCGTTCGCGCGAGGTCCGTGACCCACAGGCTGAAGTGGAACTTCGGGGTCGTCGCCGGGGTAACCGGTGCGAGAACGGCGCTCATCGCGGGCTCCGGGTGGGAAGTTCGGTTAGTGCCCGGCACCGGGCGGGGTCGCGAAGACGAACTGGTCCGCGGCCGGCCCCTGGCGGAGCGACTCCCATAAGTCGGCGGGCACGGGCACCGGTTCGCCCCGGGGGAACACCCGCCCGGAGCCGTCGGCCAGCTCCCGGAACGGCCCCCGGTACACGACCACCCCGCCGGCCCCGCCGCCGCACGCGGCGGACCCGCCCATGCACCCCCCGGTCACGTCCGCCCCCGTGAGGTCGCCGGTGACGATGTAGATCTCCCACGGGTTGCCGTCCGGGTCCTCGACCCACACCTTGGTCTGGACCGCGTAGCACCCGCGGGTCCCGTTCTGCTCGCGGGTGCGGACCCCGGCCGCCTCCAGCCGCCGCTGGACGGCCCGGACCGCGGCCTCGGACGCGAGCCGGAGGCCGAGGTGCGACACGACCCCGCCGGGCCGGGCCGCGCCGGGCATCAGTGTGAAGACCACGGGCGGGTCGGCGGGCTCGAACTTGGCGTAGTCCGCGTGGCACTTGACCGGCGGGGTGCCGAACAGGACGCGGTAGAACGCGACCGCCCGGTCCAGGTCGGTGACGTTGACCGCCATGTGAAAGGCGACCGGTTGCCCGATCACGGTCAAGCCCGGCATGTGCGTGCTCTGGAAGGGGTCAGTTGGTGATGGTGAGCGGGGCGAGTTCGTTCACCGACTTCTTCTCGACTGTCACCCGCAGGGGCGACGTCTTCGCGTCGCGGTACTTGGCCGGGGGCAACTTCGGACCCGGCCTGTCGTCCGGGAGCGGGGCCTCGCGGATGGTGACCACGTACTCGCCGGCCGGGGCGCCGTCGGTCATGTCGTAGCAGGCGACCGCGAAGGTGCCGTCGGCCTGCACGACCCCGGTCAACTGCGCCGGCAGCTTGGGGGCGGCCGGGTCGGTCGGGTGGAGCACCACCATCAGCCCGAGCACGGTGTGGCCGGGCCATTCCAGCCGACCGGTGGTCTTATTGACCGGGACCCGGCCGTCGCCGCTCGCGCACCCGACGGCAAACAGAACGGCGAGGACGACGACCACCCGGGCCGTGCGGAGGCGCATTCGGATCACGGGAACCTCGTATTAGTCCAGGGTGGCCACTTCCCCGTACGCCTTCGTGTTCAGGTCGATTAGCAGGCTCGTCGGGGTGCCCTCGTTCAGGAACCGCACCGAGCCGTCGGCGAGGAGGAAGTTGGCACCGCCGGTGTGGAAGCTGTAGTAGTTGTGGTCGTTGGTCCTGTTGATTGCGAACGGGCCGGGCTGGCCGACGCCGTCGGCGGTGGACCCGAACAACTGGAACGCGGACAGCGCGTCGGACCACCCCGCGTGACTAATGTGCATGCCCACGCCGAGGTTGGGGTGCCCCTGGGGGGTGGGGGCCGACGCGGTCGGGTTCCCGGGGGTGCCGATGTTGCCCTGTCGGGCCGGGTCGTCGGTCACGTCCTTCCGCAGGATCATGAACCGCGGCCGCATCGACCCCTCACCCAGCAGGATCGTGCTCGACAGCCCGTCGGTGATGGAGAGCAGCGGGGTGTACTCCGCGATGTTCTGGGCGCAGATGCGGATGTACTTGTCGTTCGTGCCGTCGAGCAGCGTCGCCTGGCTCGAGTGCGGCTGCTTGCCGAATAGGTCCCAAGCCTCCGTCCGGAAGCCCTGACACGGCATGTAGTCCCCGACCGCGGCCTTCCACCGGTTGGCGGGTGCCAAAAGGATCCCTGTGGACGACGAGTTGTACTCGTAGTCCTGCCTGGTGTCGGGACTGGACGGGCACCGCATCACCTTGAGATTGGTCAGTATGAGCGGCTGGTTGTTCGCGCTTGCCTGGTCTTCTTCCCAGCGGTACAGGCGGAACACGTTCTCCTGTTCCAGTTGCGCCAGCAGGAACGTACCCCAGCCGTGCTTGACCGCCTGGAGGCCGCCGAGCCACGTGCCCCGGACGCCCGAGGGCGGGATCTTGTTGTTGTTGGCCGAGGCGTAGCTGTGGTACGCGATCCCGAGTTGCTTGAGGTTGTTCTGGCACTGGGCGCGGGCGGCGGCCTCGCGGACCTTCTGGACGGCCGGCAACAGCAGACCGATCAGGACGGCGATGATCGCGATCACCACCAGTAGCTCGATCAGCGTGAACCCGGAACGACGGCTCATTTTGCACCCTTGGCAAGAGCGGTCCGCCTGCGATTCGGTGACAGGTGCCCTGTTGACAAGATGTTAGATGGCAGCCGTTCGCCCGGCCACCAGATTCTTCCGTCGTGTACGAAAAGGATGTCCACGCCCGTCCGGTTCAAAACCGATATCTACGCGAGCCGCGGCCCCCTTCGTGTGGAGTCGGAAGAACAGGAACCCGTTGCAGTGGGTGGCGGTGGCGGCCCTGGCCGCGGCGCTCAGGGACCCGTGCGCCGCGCCCTCGAACGCGAACTCGGTGGCGAGGACCGTGACCCGGACCGTGCCCCCCTTGTACGGCCGGGCGAGGACCGTGCCCGGGGGCGGGAGCCGGCGGTCCGGGCCCGGCCCGACGGCGAGCGTCACCGTGTGGCTCGTGGCCACTGCGGTCGGTGCGGTCGTCGGTGCCGGTGCGGGCGTTAACGGCGGGTTGAGGCGGAGGTACGCGTCGCACGCCAACTCGGTCGCCCCCTCTCGCGCGGTCCGAGAGCCCGCTTGGGCGAGGCACTGGAGCCGCCACGCGATGCGGCGGACCAGCCACGTGCGGCCGGAGTTGCTTGGTGGTGAGACGCTGGAGCGCGGCGACCTCCCGTGACGTGTACGCTCATCGACGGTCTACTGGGAATCTGGTGCTCTCGGTGCCGTCACCGGCGCGGGCAGTGACGCTCGTCCCGCACCGCACCGCAAGGTCGTTCGTGCGGAATTTCGAGGGTTCTGCGGGGTCAGAACCGGCGGGGTGAGTGGGCAACGCGAGGCGGAGCAGGCCGGCGGCGAGGAGCGCGGCGACGGCGCGGGTGCGGTCCGCGGGGGAGAGCCGGGCCGGGTCGGTCGGGACGTGCGGGGGCGGGCCCATACGGAGCACCTCGGTGGGGGCCGCCCGCGGCGTGTGCCGCGGCTTCCTCCCTACCCAGGAACTACCCCGGCCGCGTTCGAAGTGTCGGGTGCGGCGAGCGCGGCGCCTACTGTTGTCCGGTCCGCCCACTGTGTCGGACCGCCGACAACGCCCGTCGCACCTGTCATGAACGCCGGGAGATGTTCTTGCCGCGGCCCCCGGGCGGGCGCAGAATGAGGCGGTTCCACACCTCCTCTCCCTCCGGGGCCGGACATGCTCGCCCAGGCCGTCGTCTGCCCCGCGTGCCGCGCCACAATCCGAGTCACCGTGGCGCCGGGGGCGGCCGTCGCGACCTGCCCCGAGTGCGGCGGCAGGTTCCCGCTCGACTCCGGCGCCACCGAGCAGACGAGCCCCTCACCGTCCTCGGCGTTCCCGGAAACCGCCTCGATCGTCGCCGGCTCCCGCGGCGACCTCACGGACGAGACCCTCGCCGGGCCGAGCGGCCCGCCCCCGTCGGCCGAGTTCCCGTTCCTGGCCCCGCCGCAGCGGCCCGACGAGATCGGCCGCCTCGGGCCATACCGGGTGCTGGGCGTGCTGGGTGCGGGCGGCATGGGGGTCGTGTTCCGGGCCGAGGACCCGGCCCTGCGCCGGCAACTCGCGCTCAAGGTGATGCTCCCGCAGTTCGCCAGCCACCCGACCGCGAAGGCCCGGTTCCTCCGCGAGGCCCGGTCCCAGGCGGCCGTCGAGCACCCCCACGTCATCGCGATCTACCAGGTCGCCGAGGTCGGCGACGTCGCCCTCATCACCATGCCGCTCCTCAAGGGGCAGACCCTCGGCGACGCGCTCCGGGCCAACCCGCACGTGCCCGTCGGCGAGGCCGTGCGGATCGCGCGCGAGGTGGCCGAGGGGCTCGCCGCGGCGCACGAGCAGGGTCTCGTCCACCGCGACATCAAGCCGGCCAACATCTGGCTCGAGGGGAAGCGGCTCGGCGTCAAGGTCCTCGACTTCGGGCTCGCCCGCGCGGAGTCGGACGGGGACGGCGGGGACGCGGTGACCCAGCAGGGGGCGATCGTCGGCACCCCGGCGTACATGTCACCCGAGCAGGCCACCGGCGAGCCCGTGGACGCCCGCACGGACCTGTTCAGCCTCGGCGTCGTGCTGTACCAGATGCTCGCGGGCCGCCCGCCCTTCGCGGGCAAGAACACTCCGGCGATCCTGGTGTCGGTGACCACGCACCACCCGCCCCGGCCGGCGGATCTGAACCCGCAGGTGCCGGCCGACCTCGACGCCCTCACGATGCGGCTCCTGGCCAAGGACCCCGGGCACCGGCCCGCGAGTGCCGAGGCGGCGGCCGACGCCCTGCGGGCGGTCGGGGCGGGGATGAACCAGACGCTCCCGGTCCCGGTGATGTACGCCCCGGCGGCGACCGCCGCCGACCCGTGGGAGTGCATCGCGGACACGGAGCCGGATCACTCCTTTGCATCGGTCGCCGCCTCGGCAGTTCGCGGTGAGCCCACGCCGACCGAAGAAGCGCCGGTGCCCCGCCCGGCCCGGGGGAAGCGCGGGCCGGTGCTGCTGGTCGCCGCACTGCTCGCGCTGGCCGGCACGGTCGCGGTTGCGGCGGGCGTCATCATGAATACCGGAAAGAAGGACGGCACGGTAGCCGAGGTCCAGGTGCCGGACGGAGCCGCGGTCCCGGTCGAGAAGGGCACAAAGAAGGTGGCAGCAGTCGGCCCGGCCACGTGGCAGCCGGGCCCGGAGTGGAAGCCGGTCCCGGCCGGGCAGTCGCCGTTCGACACGCTCGACGCGAAGGAGATTCCCGCGGCCGAGCGGTTCGGCTGGCAGCCGAGGGAACTCGTCGCGGTGATCGGCACCCACGCCCGGCGGCACTGGGGGCCCGTCTTCTCCGCGGCGATCTCCGCCGACGGCAAGCTGGCCGCCACGCGGGCGGCGTGCAGGGGCGACAGCCTCATCATCTGGGACGCGGCCACCGGTGCGGCCAAGTGGCGGCTGACGGAAGGCGACTACCACAACGGTTCACTCCACTTCACCCCGGACGGCCGTCGGCTCGTGTGCTCCATCGGCAGCCGGCTGGCCGTGTACGACCTGTCCGGGCCCGAGCCCGTTGCGACCGTTCACACCCTCCCGAACCGACCGGACGGCAAGGGGTGGAACGGCGTCTTTAGCACCGTCCTATGCGAGGGCGGGCGGGCGCTCGTGGCAATCAGTCACGACGACCCGATCGGCCTGTTCGACCTGACGGACGGGACGCCGCGGCTCGTGCAGGTGAAGGAGCGGGCGAAGGAGACCCCCGTCCTGGTGGCCGGCGACGCGAACCAGGTCGTGTACACCGCGCCGGACGGGAAGCTCCGCCGGGCGACGGTCAAGGGGGCGAAGTTCGCGGGCGACGAGGAACTGCCGATCAAGTTGGCGGAGAAGGATTACCCCAGCGGCATCTCGCCGGACGGCAAGCGACTGGCCATACTCGGCGACAATCACCTGCAACTCTGGGACGTCGGCCAGAAGCCGCCGAAGCTCGTCCACCGGATCAACGAGAACGCCGGCGGCTGGCTCACGTTCTCGGCCGACGGCCGGTGGATGGAGAGGACGAACACGGACACGGCGCTGTTCCGCATCGACGGCGCGGAACCGAAGTTCGCCGGCTGGCGGGATCAGACGAGCTACCCCGTCTTCGGTCGAGTCGCGTTCAGCGCCGACGGCAACCGGGCGGTGGTCGCCAACGGCGACGGGTTCGCCCGCTTCTGGGACCTGACCGGCACCGAGCCGAAGGAGATCGCCCCGTTCGACCCGGCCGCCGCGTTCCCCACCAACCCGGTACTCGATGCCAAGGCCGGCCGCGCGCTGCTGCCCCGCTACGGACCCGAGCGACGGTCGCAACTGTGGGACCTCACCGGCCCGCGGCCGGGGCTCGCTGCAGGGCCGGACGTGTTCCTGGCCACCGGCTCCCACTTCCCCTCGGCAGTTGGCGGTGGCCGGTGGCTGGCCTGTGTGCCGAACGACCGCCTCCAGCTGTTCGGCCTCGCGGGCGGGAAGTGGGAGCCGGCGTCCGAGCCGTTCGGCCCGGGCGTGTGGGGGGCGGGGGCGGGCGACGGCATGACCGTCGCAGTACTGCGCGCCCCGGCGGGCGGGGCCGACGTGTGGGACGTCGGTGCCCGGCCGCCGGCGAAGAAGTGAGCTGTCGACGCGCCGGGGGCGTGGAACTTGGCAGTCGCGGCGAACGGGCGAACAGTCGGCGTCTTCATGTGGGGCGGGACAGACGCCGGTCCACACGCACTCGCCGTCTGGCGGAACACCGGGCCGAAGCCGGAGAAGTACGCGACGCTGCCGGTGAAGTTGCCCCCCCACAACTACCGGGTCGCGCTCTCGCCGGACGGCCGCTACCTCGCCCACAGCCCGGACGGCACCGCCGAACTCGTCGTCGTGGATCTCGCCGGCAGGGAGCCGCGCGAGGTGCGGCGGACGAACGTGGGCGGGGTCGCGGCACTGGGGTTCCACCCGGGCGGCCAGCGGCTCGCGTACAGCACCGGCGAAGGGTTGTGCGTCGTGGACGTGGCGACCGGCAAGACGCTCTGGGAGTGGAAGGGGGCGCCCGGCGCGGTGCTGTGGGCGCAGTGGGCCGACGACGGCCGCCACCTGGTCACGCACAACGCCAACAAGACGGTGTACGTGCTGCGCCTGCCGGACCTGTCCGGGGCCGCCGACCGCGCCGCGGCCGAGTGGGCGCTGTCCGTCGGCGGCAAGGTGTATGTCAAGGACGCCGCGGGCGGGGGCGAAGTGAAGGACGCGAAGCAACTGCCCGTCGCGCCGTTCGCCGTGACCAGCGTCTTTCTCGCTTACACGATGGCAGGCGACGCGGGCCTTGAGCGCCTCAAGGGGTGCACGTCACTCGTAAGCCTCAATCTGCACCAACTCAAAGGGATTACGGACACCGGACTGGCTCACATCAAGGGGCTGGTCGGTCTGACGGAGTTGGATATCGCCGGCAGCCAGGTGACCGACGCCGGGGTGGAGCACCTGAAGGGTATGACGAAGCTCGTGACACTGTCGATTCACGACACATTAATTACAAACGCGGCGCTCACTCACATCGCTGGCTTCGGCGAATTGACCACGCTGTTCATTAGTGGCACGCCGTTGACTGACGACGGGATCGAGCCGCTGCAAAAGACCGCCAAGCTGGAATTTTTGGAACTCAAGAGGACGAAGGTGACCGCGGCCGGGGTGGCGAAGCTAGCGAAGGCATTGCCGAAGTGCAAGATCTCGTGGGACGGCGGCGTCATCGAGCCGACCGCGACCGCGGCCGCCGACCCCGACCGCACCGCGGCGGAGTGGGTGATCGCGCAGCGCGGGTTCGTTCGCATCAACGGCGTGGCGAAGGACATCAAAGCCGTGGCCGACCTCCCCAAGGAGCGATTCGCGCTGAAAGTGGTGATGCTCGACAACACGACCGTAGCGGACGCCGACTTGGCGAATTTCAGGCAGTTCAGTCTCACGCACCTGGGGTTGAGCAATACGACGGTAACGGACGCGGGCCTGGCTCAACTCAAGGGACTCGGGAGACTGGAAAGTCTCAACATACACGCCACGGCGGTGACGGACGCCGGGCTGGTTCATCTCAAGGGATGCGCAGGTCTCACGGATCTTGCAATCGGGAGCACAAGGGTAACAGGATCCGGTCTCGTACATCTGAAAGAACTTAAAGATCTTTCTTTCCTAGTTCTGACGGGCTTGTCTCTTACAGACTCGGATTTGGCTCACCTCAAAGAACTAAAGGGACTAACGCGCCTCGGCCTGTGGGGCACGGGGGTGACACCAAAGGGGCTTGCGGAGTTTCACGCCGCTGTGCCCGCGTGCAAGATCGAGCACGACGGCGGCACCATCGGGCCGAAGAAGTAACCCGCCCGCTCGCGGCAACGGAGGGCCGGCGCGCCCTGCGACTGTTGCCGCCCCTGTTCGCCATCCTCGCCTCGGCTTACGGCCGCTCCGCAATGCGGTCCCGCTCCGAGCCGGCGGGCGCGAATGAGCCACGGGCACGGACTCCGGCCGACATCCGACTCTGTCAAGTCCCCAGGGTGACCGCGAGCCCCACCGGCCGAGCCCGAAGTATCATCTCGGGATGAACCCAATCGCATTCGCGCTGCGTCAGCCGGTCACGGTGATGGTCGGCGTCGTCGCCCTGGCCTGCCTCGGTGGGCTCGCCGCGTCCCGCCTCCGCGTCGACATCTTCCCCGCCCTGAACCAGCCCGTCGTCTACGTCGTCCAGCCCTACGGCGGGATGGACCCGCAGCAGATGGAGGGGCTGATCGCCAACTACTACGAGTACCAGATCCTGTACGTGAGCGGGATCAAGCACGTCGAGACGCGGAACGCCCAGGGCGTCTGCATGTGCAAACTCGTCTTCCACCCCGGTACGGACATGGGGGTGGCGATGGCCGAGGTCGTCGCCACCACCAACCGCGCCCGGGCGTTCATGCCGCCGGGCACGGTGTCGCCGTTCATCACCCGGTTCGACACCGGGAGCGTCCCGGTCGGGTACCTGGTCATGTCCAGCGAGACGAAGTCGATCGCCCAGATCCAGGACCAGGCGCTGTTCAAGGTCCGCCCGATGTTCGCGGCCATCCCCGGCGTGTCGGCCCCGCCGCCGTTCGGCGGGGGCGTCCGCACCGTCGTCGTGCGGGCCGACCCCGACCGGCTCCGCGCCTACGACCTCTCGGCCGACGACGTCGTCCGCGCGCTCGCGACCGGCAACGCGATCAGCCCGTCGGGCGTGGTGCGGGTGCAGGAGATGATGCCGGTCGTCCCGACCAACGCGCTGGTCGTCGCCCCGGCGGACCTCGGCGAGATCGAGGTCAAGCCCGGTGTGTACCTGCGCGACGTGCTCCGCCGGGACGCCGTGACCGGCCGGCCGCTGATCGACGACGCGTCCGACATCCAGACCGGCGCCGCCGTCGTCAACGGCCGCCGGGCCGTGTACATCCCGGTCACCAAGCGGGCCGACGCGAGCACCCTGGCCGTGGTCGAGGGGGTCAAGGCGAACCTGCCCAAGATGCGGGCCGCGCTGCCCGACGACATCGCCGTCGGGCTGGAGATGGACCAGTCGCCGCACGTGACCGAGGCCCTCAAGGGGGTCGCGGTCGAGGCCGGCCTGGCGGCCGGCCTCGTCGGGCTGATCGTGCTGCTGTTCCTCCGGGACTGGCGGAGCGTCGTCGTCGTCGTCCTGAACATCCCGCTCGCGCTCACCGCGGCGGTCGTCGGCGTGTGGCTGTCCGGGAACACGGTCAACCTGATGACACTCGGCGGACTGGCCCTGGCGGTCGGGGTCCTGGTCGACGAGTCCACCGTCGAGGTCGAGAACATCCACGTGCAGATGGGGCGGACCGACTCGGTCGCCCTCGCGGTCCGCCGCGGGAACGCGGACACGGCCGTGCCCCGGCTCCTGGCGATGCTGTGCGTCCTGGCCGTGTTCGCCCCCGCGTTCTTCCTCACGGGGGCGGCCCGCGAGCTGTTCGCCCCGCTCGCCCTGACCGTCGGGTTCGCGATGGTCGCGAGCTACGCCCTGTCGAGCACGTTCGTCCCGGTGGCGTGCGTGTGGCTCCTCCGCCACCGCCGGCACGCCCCGGCCCGGCGGGGGACGTGGTTCGGGGGCGTCGTGCGGCGGGTCGTCGCGGGGCGGTGGGCGGTGGCCCCCGCGTTCCTGCTGGCGAGCGTCGCCGTGCTCCCGATCCTCGGCCCCCGCGTCGGCGAGGACATCTTCCCGCAGGTGGACGCCGGCCAGTTCCAGTTCCGCCTCAAGGCCCCGGCCGGGACGCGGCTGGAGCAGACCGAGGCCCTCGCGAACGAGGCCCTCGAGCAGATCAAGCGGGAGGCCGGCGGGGGCGGCGTGGCGCTGTCCCTCGGGTACGTCGGGATGGTGCCGACCACGAACCCGGTGCTCAACCTGTACCTCTGGAGCGGCGGCCCCGAGCAGGCCCTCGTGCGGGTCGCGCTCGAGCCGGGGCGCGTGCCGGTGGAGGCCCTGAAGGCCCGGCTCCGCGAGACGCTCCCGGGGCACCTCCGGGCCTGGGCCGCCGCGAAGTGGAAGGCCGAGGGCGTCCCCGCCGACCGCGCCGACCGCCGGGCCGCCGACCTGACCGTCTCGTTCGAGCCGTCCGACATCGTCAACCAGGTGATGAGCTTCGGGTCGCCGACGCCGATCGAGGTGGCGGTCTCGGGGTCGAAGATGGCGGACAACCGGGCGTTCGCGGCCAAGCTCCGGGAGGAACTGGGGAAGGTGCCCGCCCTCCGCGACCTCCAGTACACGCAGTCGCTCGACTACCCGACGGCGGACGTGAGGTTCGACCGCCTCAAGCTCGCGACCGCCGGGGTGACCGCGGACCAGGCCGCCCGGGCCGTCGTCCCGTTCACCTGGTCGAGCCGGTTCACGGCCCCGAACTACTGGCGGGACCCGGCGTCCGGCGTCGGCTACCAGGTCCAGGTCGAGGTCCCGCAGACGGTCGTGCAGTCCCTGCGCGACCTGGAACTGATCCCGGTCGCCGCGGCGCACGGCAGGCCCGTGCTGGTCCGCGACGTCGGGGACGTGAAGGCGGGGACGATGCCCGGCGAGGTCCACCGGTTCAACATGCGGCGGACGGTGACGCTCCAGGCCAACGTGGCCGGGGAGGACCTGGGCTCGGCGGGCCGGCAGGTGCGGGCGGCGATCCGGGCCGCCGGCGCCCCGCCGGCCGGGGTGCAGGTCGAGGTCCGCGGCCAGATCGCGCCGCTCGACGACCTGTTCGAGGGCCTCGGCCTCGGGCTGGCGTTCGCGGTCGCCGCCGTGCTGCTGATGCTGACCGCGTACTTCCAGTCCGTCCGGCTCGCGCTGGTGTCCGTCGCGCCGGTCCCGGCCGTGCTGGCCGGGGTGCTCGCGGCCCTGCTCGCCACCGGGTCGACGCTGAACCTGCAGTCGTTCATGGGCGCGATCACGGCCGTCGGGGTGGCGACGGCCAACGCGATCCTGCTCGTCACGTTCGCGGAGCGCGCCCGCCGCGCCGGCGCGGCGGCCCCCGACGCCGCGGTGGACGCGGCCCGGTCCCGCGCCCGGCCGATCCTGATGACGGGCGCCGCGATGATCGCCGGGATGGTGCCGATGGCGGTGGGCGAGGGGCAGTCGGCCCCGCTGGGCCGGGCCGTGGTGGGCGGGCTGCTGGCCGCGACGTTCACGACCCTGTTCGTGCTCCCCGCGGTCTTCGCACTCGTGATGGGCCGGGCCGGAACCGCGTCCGCGTCGCTCGACCCGTACGACCCGGCCAGCCGCCACAGCGTCCCCGCACAGGACCCGGTGCCCGGGGCCTGAGGTCGGCCGCGGGCCTCCCTTCCGTTCCGTTCGCGGGGAACCGCGGCCCGCACTACGGGACGCTTTGGCCGTCGGCGAGGGCCGCCGCGGGCGAGGCCACGGCCTCGGCCCCGGTCACCTCGGTCCAGTCGCCCGCCCCCGGCAGCTTGTACCGCTTCACCTGCGTGAACTGGGCGTCGCCGCGGAGCAACTCGACCCGCACGCGGACGGCCTTCCCGCCCTGGACCAGGTACATCACGGGCTCGTCGCCCGCCTTCCCGATGGCCGCGGCCGGGACGGACCACGCGGCCGGCAGTTCCGCCGACAGTTTCGCGTGAACGTACATCCCGGGGCGGACGGCCTCGTCCGGGTTCGGCACGTCGACCTCGGTCCGGAGGGTGCGGGAGCCGGGCTCCAGGGACCACGCCACGCGCGCCACGGTCCCCGGGCCGGGGGCCGCCTTCCCGGTGGGCAGGGAAAGCCGCACCGCTTGCCCCACCGCGACGAGGGCGGCGTCGGCCTCGGGGACGTGCACGACCACCCGGACCGGGTCGAGCCGGGCGACGCAGAACAACTCGGTCCGGTCCCCCGCGGCCACAAAGTCGCCGGTGTTGACGGACCGCCGCGTGACGACGCCGTCGAACGGCGCGACGATGGAGGCGTAGCCCCGGAGCGCCTTCACGCGGGCCGCGTCGGCGCGGGCCACCTCCTCGCGGGCCTGGGCGGCGGTCACGTCGGCGGCGGCCTTGTCGCGGTCCGCCTGGGCCTTCTTGACGGCGGCCCTGGCCGACGCGACCCTCGCGACCGCACCCTTCAGGCCGGCCCCGGCCGCCTTGAACTGGTTCAGCGTCTCGTCGCGGGTCTGCAGGTCGCCGACGCCGCCGGTGACGAGCTTGGCGAACCGGTCGACTTCCTTCTGCCAGCTCTCGGCGAGGGCCTGGGTCCGGTCCACGCCGGCATCGGCCTCGGCGACCAGGGCGGCGACGGCGGCCACGTTGGCGCCCGCGGCCTCGAGCGCCTTCTGGGCCTGCACCACCTCGGCCTCGGCCTGCTTGACCAGAGCGAGCTTCTGCGCCACCTCCTGGTCGAGTTCGGGCACCGCGAGGCGCGCCAGGACGTCCCCCTTCTTCACCCGGCTGCCGATGTCGATGAGGCGGTCGTGCGGCGGCCACGCCTGCTTCTCCGGCGTGTTCGTCTTGAGCCGGGCGACCTTGTGCGGGTCCTCGGCGATCTCGCCGACGTAGGCGGTGAGCCGCGCGCGGAGGACCGTCTCCTCGAACGCGTGGACGATGCCGGGCTGCTCGACCTCGCGCTTGACCGCCCGCCTCTCGGGCTTCACGACCGCGATCTGCGGTGCGGTCGCCGCCGGGGCCGCGGCCGGTGCGGGCGGGTTCTTACCGCACCCGCCCGCACCGGCGAGCGCGATGACCGATGCCAGGATCGGGAGGGGACGAAGCATGGGGTGCCTCTCGGGGTGGGGCCTGCGGCGGGCGGCACGTGGGCCGCGACACGTCTACGGGTCGCGACGGGCACGTGGGGCACGACGGGAGCGGCGGTGCGTCTATCTTAGCGGTGCGTCACGGCGCAGCGCAGGGGGGTTCCGCCGGCCGCGGGCCGGGCACCATGTTTGTCAGGTTCCGGGCCGGGTGCGGTGGCGGTCGCGGCTAGGGCAGCGTCTTGGCCGGGCGGAACCCCAGCACGTAGTCGCGGTTGCCGGGCCGGTGGAAGTCGCGGTTCGCGGACCGCATGAAGATCGGGATGCTCAGGATCGAGCCGCCCCGGGTGACCCGGTTGTGCTCCTCGCGAACCGCCGACTGCGGCCCGTCGGTGTCGTCGATCCGTTGGGGCGGTTCGTCCCGCCCCAGGTCCTCGAGCCACTCCTCGGCGTTGCCCATCGTGTCGAACAGCCCCAGGGCGTTCGGGCGCAGCAGGCCCCCCGCACCCGCGCGGCTGTCCGCGTTGCCGGGGCCCCACGCGTACCGCGAGAGGAGCTCCTCCCCCCGCCCGTAGAACCGCGCCGTCACCGAACCCGCCCGGCACGCGAGCTCCCACTCGGCCTCGGTCGGCAGGCGGTAGCCCGCCAGGCCGAGGTGGTCCGCCCGGACCGTCATCCCCTCCCCGTACCCCCCCTTCGGGTTCGGCTCGTAGCACCACTGGTCGCTCGGGATCCCCTCCCGCTCACTCAACCAGTTGCAGTACGCCGCGGCGGAGTACCAGGTCATCCCGATCGCGGGGCCGTCCGGGTCCGCGCTGAACCGGGACATCCAGATCCGGTCCGGGCGGAACCGGAGGAACTCCGCGTTCGTGACCTCCCGCGTCGAGACGGCGAAGCTCCGGGGGATCCGCTTCGGGTGCGGGGTCTCGTCGGTGTACCCCGTGAACCGACCGGGCTCGGTGGCGGGCGAACCCATGGTGAACGCGGCGGGGCCGCGGACGACCGCGTACGTCTGGCCCTGTCCGTTCACGAACCAGTCCTTGCCGGCGCCAAGGGGTCGCGTCGCGGCCCACGCCAGCCCCGCCCCCGCCACCGCCGGGAGCGCCGGGTGAGTCCCCGCCGCCGCCGCGCGGGTTCGCGCCTCCCCGGTCAGGTCCCGGTCGATCGCCTCGACGGCCCCCGCCCGGCCCCACTTCCGCCGCAGCAACCAGTCGATCGCCGAGTGGAGCCCCGGGTCCGGGGCGTCGCGGTACTGTTCCAGCAGTCGCGCCACGAGCGCGTCGCGTTCGGCGGGTGGAACCCGCTCGGGCGGAAAGTCCCCCAGGGCGATCAGGCACGCCCGCCGGGCCCGGGGGTCGGGCTCCGACGCGAGCCGCCGGACCAGCACCGCCGGGTCCGCGCCGATGGTTCCCAGCCGCCGGATCAAGTAGCTCTGCACGGTTGGGTCGGCGTCCCCCCGCGGGGACAACAGCGGCCACACGGACTCGACCTCGCCGAGCGTGAAGAGCACGGCGGCGGCGTTGGCCTGGCGCCGCGCCAGGGCGTCGATCAGTTGGTCCGGGTCCGCCAGCGCCGCGACGGGAGCGGCGCCGGCCAGGGCGGCGACCGCCGACACGGCGTCCTCGTTCATCGCCCAGCTCGGCAGCGCCGACTTGTGCAACTCGGCCTTCAGGATCGGGACCAGTGCGGCGCGGTTCTTCCCGGCGATCGAGTCCGCGAACAACTGGTAGTGGCGGGGCCCGAGGGTCACCGCCAGCTCCGCCAGGTCCGCCGGGCGGTCCGTCGTGTATTGCGCCAACAGGTTCGCCGTCAGGTCGAGCGCCGCGGCCTCGGGGACCAGGTCCGACACCGGCAACTGACCCGACTCGATTCGCAGGAGCGCCCCCGGGTACCGCCGCAGGAGCGGCGGCACCAAGTGGGCGCGGACCGGCTCCAGCGCCCGGACCCAGACCACGAACTCGTTCGGCGCGGCCCGCGTGACCGCCCCACCCAGCCGCTCCGCCACCCGGGGCCACCGTGCGTCGGCCGGGTCCCACCCGGCGAGGGCACAGGCGGCCCGCACCCGTTGGCCGGGCGTGGCGCGCTCGTCGCTCAGAACGGCCCACAGCGCCGGGGCCACGGCCGCCGCGTGCGGCGTCAGAACGTGACGGATGGTCAGCAACTCGTCGGGCTCGCAGTGCGGCAGGTGGGCGGCCAGTTCCCCCGCCCGCCCCGGTTCCTCGGCCAGCACCGCCATCCGCCCGTGCAGGCCCGGCTTGGTGGTGATCGGCCGCCCGGCCAGTTGGGCCAGTCGCGTGCGAACCAGCTCGCGGACCGGCTCCAGGGCGCGGAGCAGGTGCGGCATCTCGACCGTCTCCGCCGTGGTGACCGCTTGCACCAGCAACTCGGCCCGCAGCTCCCGGTCCCGGAGCCGGGCGGCCTCGGCCGCCTCGCCGAGGTCGCCCAGGCGCCGCGCCTCGGCCGCGAGCTCCTGCCGTGCGAGCCTCCGCTGGACGTGGAGCCCGCCCGCCGCCGCCGCGAGCGCGACGAGCGCGAGGCTCGCGGCAGCGGCCGCCCGGCCGGGGTTCCGCCTGGTCCACTTCGCGACCCGCTCCAGGTTCCCCACCGGCCGGGCCGTGATCGGCCGGCCGTCGAGGTACGCCCGCAGGTCCTGCGCGAGGGCGTCCGCGGTGCCGTACCGCCGCTTCGGGTCCTTCTCCAGGCACTTCAGGCAGACGGTCTCCAGGTCCCGCGGGACGCTCGGTACGAGCGTCGCGGGGCGGGCCGGGTCCCGCGTCAGGACCTGCTGGATCGTGCCCATCACCGAGTCGGCCCGGAACGCCGGCCGGCCCGTCAGCAGTTCGTACAGGATCGCGCCGAGGGCGTACACGTCGGCCGCCGTGCCGATGTCCCGGGTCCGCCCCGCCGCCTGCTCGGGGCTCATGTAGCTCGGGGTCCCCATGATCGCGCCGCTGACCGTCATCCCCGAGTTCCCGACCTTGGCCAGCCCGAAGTCCGTGACCTTCGGTTCGCCGCACTCGTCGAGCATCACGTTGGCGGGCTTGAGGTCGCGGTGGACGATGCCCTTGGCGTGGGCGGCCGCGACCCCGTCGGCGAGCTTCGCGACCATCTCGGCCGCCGCCCGCGGTGCGAAGCGGCCGCCCGCCTCGAGCTTCTCGCCCAGGTTGCCGCCGGCCACGTACTCCAGAACAAAGTACGGTCGCCCCTCGTGCTGGCCGAACTCGTACACCCGGACCACGTTGGGGTGCTGGATCTGTCCCACGACCTCGGCTTCCATGAAGAACCGCACCTGGGCGAGCGACTCGGCGTAGTGCCCGTCCAGGAGCATCTTGACGGCCACGGGCCGGTTCAGGAGGGCCTGCCGGGCCTGGTACACGACGCCCATCGCCCCCCGGCCGAGTTCCCGCTCGATCTCGTAGCCCGGGATGGTGGGGAGCGCCGGGGCGACGGGTTCCCGTGACGCCGCGGCGGCCTGCGAGGCCTCGTCGGGCGACTGCGCGAGGGTCCCGCTCGGGTCGGCGCCAAGCGTATCGGGGATGGTGCCGAGGGTCTCGTGCGGATCGGAATTTGGCATGGCGGCTCGTTGCGGTGCACAGGGCTCGTGCCCCAATGTTACCCGAGCGGGCGCAGCCGGCCAACGACTCCCGCTCCCGGCACGGGTCAAGCACCCGTACGCCCCGGTCGAGCAAGCCCCGCCCGCCGCCGCCGATCCGCCGCTCGCAGCCGAACGCGAACCCGTCATCCCACGGTTGGACGGCGAGAGCGAGTGGATCGAAGGCACCTTCACGTACTCCCCTCGGTCCGCTCCAACCGGACCACTCACAAGACGCTGGCTCGTCCGGCACTCCGGCGCCCGGACCCAGCTCCGAAACTTTTTTTCGATTTGCTCGGAGATCGGCCGCGCTCGTCCGTTTCCCCGTGCGACACACCCGACGACTTGCCCGGACACGTTGACCGAGAGGCGTCGGAATTCGTTTCGCCCGTCCCACTCTCCGAGAAAGAAGTCATGTTGAAGGCGATGTTCCAGGCCATGCTCCGCGGTGCCCGCCGGCGAACCACCCGGGCGGCGACCGCCCGTGCCAACCGGTTCGTTCCGGCCGTTGCCTCGCTCGAGACCCGGGAGATGCCGGCCGTGTTCGCGACGTTCGCGTCCGGAACGTTATCGGTCATCGGCGACAACCTGGACAACTCGATTGCGATCAGTCGCAACGCGGCCGGGGCGATCCTGGTCAACGGCGGCGCGGTGAAGGTCATCGGCGCCACCCCCACGGTGGCGAACACCGCGACGATCTCGGTGTTCGGTCAGGGCGGGAACGACACGATCTCACTGGTCGAAACGAACGGCGCGCTCCCGAGAGCGAACCTGTTTGGCGGGGCCGGGAACGACGTCCTGACCGGCGGCTCGGGGACGGACCAACTCTTCGGCCAGACGGGGAACGACACCCTGCTCGGCAAGGGCGGTGCGGACCTCCTGTTCGGCGGGGCGGGTAACGACGCGCTGACCGGCGGCGACGGCGACGACCGGGCGTTCGGCGAGGCCGGCGACGACCGGATGATCTGGAACCCGGGCGACGACACCGACCTGAACGAGGGCGGGAGCGGCACCGACACCGTCGAGGTGAACGGCGGCAACGGCGACGAGCAGTTCACGGTGACCGCGAACGGCACCCGCGTGCGGTTCGACCGCGTCGCCCCGGCCCCGTTCGCGCTCGACATCGGCACCAGCGAGAACCTCGTCGTGAACATGAACGGCGGGAACGACACGTTCACCGCCGGCAACGGGCTCGCGCCCCTCATCAAGCTCACCGTCGACGGCGGCACCGGCGACGACTCCATCACGGGCGGCGACGGGCTCGACCTGCTCCTCGGCGGCGACGGGAACGACACGATCACCGGCGGGCGGGGCAACGACGTGGCCCTGATGGGGGCCGGCGACGACACGTTCGTGTGGAACCCGGGCGACGGCAGCGACACGATCGAGGGGCAGGACGGCACCGACGCCATGCAGTTCAACGGCGCGAACATCAGCGAGACCATCGTCATCTCCGCCAACGGCGGCCGCCTCCGCTTCACCCGCGACGTGGCCAACATCACGATGGACGCGAACGACCTGGAGCGCGTCAACTTCGCGGCCCTCGGCGGCGCGGACAGGATCACCGTCAACGACCTGAGCGGGACGGACGTCTCCGAGGTGAACCTGAACCTGGGGTCGAACGGGGCCGGGGACGGCGCGGTCGACACGGTCGTCGTCAACGGCACCAACGGCGACGACGTGATCCTGGCGGCCGGCGACGCGAGCGGGACCAGCGTGTTCGGCCTGGCCGCACAGGTCAACATCACCGGCGCCGAGACGACGGACAAGTTGACGGTCAACGCCCTGGGGGGCGACGACGTGATCGACGCCTCGGGCATGTCGGCAAGCGCCATCGGTGCCGACGGCGGCACCGGCAACGACATCCTCATCGGCGGCGACGGCAACGACACCCTCATCGGCGGCGCGGGGGACGACGTGCTCGTCGGCGGCGGCGGCCTGGACGTGCTCGACGGCGGGGCGGGCGACAACGTCCTGATCCAGTGACCGCGAGGGCCGCGGCGGGCCGCCGGCCCGCCGCGGCCGTTCCAGCTTCTCCCGGACGGTCCGAGCGAGCGTCACGTTCCGCAACAACCCTCGTTGGAGAGAACCGTGCCCCTGGTGAGCGTCAAACTGATCGAAGGCGTGTTCACGAAGGCCCAGAAGCAGGAAATGATTCGCAAGCTGACCGACGCGATGGTGGCGATCGAGGGCGAGGCCTTGCGTCCCGTGACGTGGGTCGTCATCGAGGAGGTCCAGGGCGGCGACTGGGGCATCGGCGGGAAGTCACTCACCGCCGACGACGTGAACGAGATGGTGGGGGTCACGCCCCGCCGCTAGCGCCGGTGGCGGGCTCCGGTGCTCCGGCGGCCGGGGAAGCGATTGCCGACCGGGGCGCCGGAGCCGGGCGTCCGCCCTTTTGCCCTCGTCACGGCGAGGGGGCGGGATACGATGGCACCGGGTTCCCCTGTACCAGGTGCGGAAGGATGACCCCGAACACGGTCGACGTCCAGGACGAGGAACTCGCCGCCGCGTGCGCGCGGCGGGGCGAGTCGCCGCAGGCCCGGAGCCGGGCCGAGGCCGCGTTCCGCACGCTTTACGACCGGCACGCGAGGCGGCTCCTCGCGTTCCTCGGCGGCCGGGTGGACCGGGCGGCGGTCGACGACGTCCACCAGGACGTGTGGGCGAAGGTGTGGCAGGGGGTGGCGACGCAGTTCAAGGGCGGCAACTTCCGGGCATGGGTCCACCAGATCGCGCGGACCGTCGTGATCGACCACCAGCGGAAGCGGCGGCCCGAGCCCCTCGCCGACGAGGCCAACCTGGTCGACCACCGCCCGTGGGACCCGTCCCCCGGCGACGCGGACCGGCGCGAGGCGCTGGCCCGCTGCCTCCAGAAGCTTGAGAGGGCCAACGCCCGGGTGGCCGACCTGGTGCGGAGCCGGGTCGCCGGCGAGAGCTACGACGCGTACTGCGGTCGCACCGGCATTCCCCCGGACAAGGCGTACCGGGCGTTCCACCAGGCCAAGGCACACCTCCAGGCGTGCGTGGAGGGGACGTCCCCGTGACGCTGCACACCATGACCATCCCGGACGAGCCGGCCGAATTGCCCCGCTGGCTCGAGCGGCAACTGGTGTCTCCCGACTTCGGCCGGCTCGTCGCCGAGCTGCTGGCGCACTTCCCCTCCCCCCCCGGCGACGCCCCGTCCCAGCCCCTGCTCGACCGGTGGCTCTCGACCGCCATGCGGGACGGCCTCGGCCCGGTCCCCGCGGAGGTCCTCTCCCAGCTCCTGAGGCACCCCCCGACGCTCGCCGCGTTTCAGGAGCGAATCGCCCTCGACGGCGGGCCGTACTGGGACTCCGTCCTGCTCCAGTCGGACGACCTCCGCGATGCGTTCGAGCGGGGCAAACTGTCACTCGACCGCGTGCTCGCGGCCGACGACACGCCGCCCGCCGCCACAAAACAAGCGACCCGAAAGGCGTCTCCGAAAGCCGTACCGAAGTCGGTGCCGAGCGGGCAGGTGAAGCCGTCACCGGGGCGGGGCTACAAGGTCTGGGCGTTCGCCAGCACGGCCGTCGCCGCGTGCCTGGTCGTCGCGGTGGGCTACCTGGCGACGCGCGGCCCGGACGAACCGGCCCTCCCGAAGGCGCAGATCGCGTGGGGGTGGGGCAAGCCGAGCGGGCTCGCCCTGGATCAACAGAGCCCGAAGGGCTACCTCAACAAGCTGGCGGACAGTGCGGAGGAGTGGTCGGCCTACCAACCGTCCGATGCGACCGGCGTGGGCACCCGCGTCGCCGAGCTCCGCATCGGGTGCACCCGGCTCATGCACTCGGCCTACGGGCCCCTGACGCCGGCCGACAAGGCGTGGTTGCTGGAGCACTGCCGCGAGTGGGGGAGGCGGCTCGACGGGCACCAGCAGGCTCTCGATGCCGGGTCCGACCCGTTGGTCGTCCGGGCCGCTGTGGACGAGACGGTGCAACTGATCGCAGCCACTCTACGTGCGAAGGCGAAGCAACTGGGGTGAGCGACCGACGCACCCGATTGTTTCGAGGACCGCCCGAGCTGGGGAACCGGCGCGGCACGCGGCGCTCTGGGGCCGCGACATCCCGACCGTGCGGGCCGCGCGGGGCGGGTTGGTCGATCTCGACCTGGTGTTCGTCATGCGCGTCGGCACGCGGCGGGCGTTCGTGGCGGCGATCTCCACCAACCCCACGGGCGAGTGGACCACCCGGTTGACCCGGAATGCCTCGATGGAAGTGGCCGAGTGGGGCCTGCGGGCCACGCACGTGCTCATCGACCACGACGCCAAGCACCGCGAGGCGTTCGACGCGGTGCTGGTCGCGGACGGGAGTGAGGTGAAGCGGGTCGGCCCGCGGGTCCCAACCTGAACGCATCCGCCGGGCGGTTCACGCAGCCCCGGCGCCGCGAGTTCCTCGACCACTTCGGGGTGCCGGGCGCGGGTCACCCGCGGCACCTCACGTCCGAGTTCGCGGCCCGCGACGCCGCCGCACGGCCGCTTCGCCCACCGTCCCCGGCCGGTCTCGGTAAGCGACATCCGGTCGAGCTCCGAGCCCGACCGGCCCCTGGAACTCGCAGCGGCTCGCTGGACATCGTGTTGAAGCAGGCCGAACCCGACGTACGTCAGCGCTCAACCCGCCGCCTCGGGGCTGTGCTCCCTTCCGTCGTTGCTTGTTCCAACTTTGTCGTGCAGGCCGATCGCGTTCACAACAACGCCTCATCGGCCCGGGAGTTCTCGTTTCACTTTTTTGTGAGGACCCGTCGGGCCGGTCAGGTGCTCCCCAGGCGCGACCAGTCCGGGACGACGACGGTCTGGTCGCTCGTGTCGAACGCCGCCGCGACGCGGGACCAGCGCAAGGGGAGGTTCCGGCGGGCGGCGACGCACGGGGTCGAGGCGGGGAGGATCTGGGCGGCCGCCCCGGCGGGGACGCCGACCGCGCCGGAGCCGGTGCGGACCACGACGACCCGGCGGGACCCGGGCGCCGCGGCGGGGAGCCCCACCCAGCGGAGCGCGTCGATCACGACGAGGGGGCGGCCGCGCCACACGACGAGCTCACGGGCGTGGTCCGCCGCGCCCGGCACCCGCGACCCCGGGTCGGGGTCGTACACCTCGGCGACCGCCTCCACGGGCACCCCGATGCTCGTCGCACGCCCCCCGGGACCCGGGTACTCGGTTCGACTAAAAGTGACCAGACGGGTCGGGACGAACGACCGCCCCTCCCGGGCGGCCGCGGCCGCGGCCGCGGTCGGCGCGGCGGCCGCATCCCGGGCGGCCCACTCGGGGGCGCCCGTCGCGAGAACGGCGAGCGGGCCGGTGGCCGTGACCGCGACCCCCGAGAACTTCCGCGCCCACTCCTCGCCGAGCCCGATGGGGAGTGGCGTGACCGCGGCCCGGGGGACGGACTCGACCGCCGAGACGCGGTCGACCACGAGGCCGACGCGCCCGCCCGGCCCGTCGAACAGCACGACGTGCCCGTAGCCCGCGACGCGGCCGGCGGGGGCCCCGGGGAGGTCGGCCAGGGGCCACTCCGCGTCGCGGGCGCGGAACACCCCGGGGCCCCCGCCGGGCTGTCGGCCCGCCAGTTGGTCCCCGCGCTCGACGGCCGCGACGTGGCGGACGTCAAGCCCGACGGTCACGTCGCCGGTCGTGCACCGGATCAGTCGCAAGTCGCTCGCAGAAGTCGTCATGTTGCTACCTCGGACTACCCAGACGCGCCGCGATGCCCGCCGGGGTGTCGACCTCGCCCGCGGCCCCGACCTCGGCCGCCCGCTGCGGCATTCCGAACACGACCGAGGAGCCCTCGTCCTGGGCGAACGTCCGGCCGCCGGCGGCGCGGATCGCCGCGAGCCCGCGGACGCCGTCGTCCCCCATCCCGGTCAGGAGCACGCCCGCGGCCGCCGGGCCGAACGCCCGCACGGCCGACTCCATCGCGACGTCGATCGACGGGCGGTAGCCCCGCACCCTCGGGCCCCGGGTCAGCCGGACGACCCCGCCGGGGGCGACGGACGAGTGGGCCCCGCCGTGCGCGACGAGCACGGCCCGCGGCCGGATGCGGGCGCCGTCGGCGGCCTCCCGGACGTCGAGGCCGGTCTGGCGGGCGAGCAGCGCGGCGAGGTCCCGGGTGAACTCCGCCGGGAGGTGCTGGACGACCAGGACCCCCGCCTCGAACTGGGGCGGGAGCGCGGCCAGAAACTCGCGGACGGCCGCCGGCCCGCCGGTCGACGCGCCGACCACCACGGCCACCGGCGGGGCCCCACGGGCGCAGGGGGCGGGGGGCGGCCCGGCCCGCTGGGAGAGCGACCGGATCACCCGCACCCCGGCCGCCGCGCGGACCTTGGCCGCGACCTCGGCGGCGAACGCGGCCGGGTCCGGGTCCCGGCCGGGGGAGTACTTCGGGAGGAAGTCGACCGCGCCGCGGGCCAGCGCCGCCACGGTCTGGCGGGCCGCCCCGCCCGTCACGCCGGTCAGGAGCACGACGGGCGTCGGCCGGTGCGCCATGATCCAGTCGAGCGCCGCGAGCCCCCCGATCCCCGGCATTTCCAGGTCGAGCGTCACGACCTGCGGCCGGGTCGCGGCGACCAACTCCGTCGCGGCCTCCCCGGAGTGCGCCACCCCGACGACCTCGAACCCGGCCGCCGGCCCCAGGTGGGCGGCCAGCACCCGGCAGACGGACGGCGAGTCGTCGGCGAGCAGCACGCGGATGGGCGGGGGTGTCATGGGTACGGGCCCGTCACGCGGTCGGGGCTTGGTGGCCCGCCCGCATGAGCTGGTGGAGGACGTCGAGCAGGTGCCGGTCCTGGTACGGCTTGACCACGTAGGCCGAGGCCCCGAGGTCGAGGCCCTTCCGCCGGTGCTTGTCGGCGGACCGGGACGTGAGGATCGCCACCGGCAGGTGCGACAGCGCCGCCTCCCGGCGCACCGTCGACAGGAGCTCGTACCCGTCCATGCGGGGCATCTCCACGTCGGTCAGGACGACGTCCGGGAGGTCGGTCCCGCGGTGGAGCACCTCGAGGGCCTCCACCCCGTCCTTGGCGACGACGACCTGCCAGCCCGCGCCCCGCAGCAGCAGGGTGAGGACCCGGCGGACGCTGGGCGAGTCGTCGACGACGAGGACCCGCGAGCCCTCGCGCGAGCGGGCGGCCTGGGCCGCCCCCGCCGGGCGGGCCCACCCGCCCGCCCCGGTCCCGCGGACCAGCTCCGCCGGGTTCAGGATCAGCACCACGCTGCCGTCGCCGAGGAACGTCGCCCCGGAGACGCCGTGCAGCCGCTTGTGGGGCCGCCCGAGCGGCTTCACGACGACCTCGCGCCCCCCGAGCAGCTGGTCGACCCGGAGCGCCACCCGCTTCCCGGCCGCGCTCACAACCACGACCGGGGCCCGGGGGTCGCTGCCCTCGCTGCCCCCCGCCCGGAGGGCGCGGACCAGTGGCACCAGGGGGTGGACCGCGCCGCCCACCCTGAGCACGGGGTCGCGGCCGAACCGGTCCAACTCGTCGTCCGAGGGCCTCAGGATCTGCTGGACCGCCTCCAGCGGGATCGCGTAGACCTGGCCCCCCGCCCGCACGAGCAGGGCCCGCACCACCGCCAGGGTCATGGGCAGGCGGACGGTAAAGGTCGTCCCCCGGCCCGCCGCGGACGCGACCGCCACGGTCCCCTTGAGCGCCTCGATCCGGGTCTTCACGACGTCCAACCCGATCCCCCGCCCGGAGAGTTCCGACACCTCCCCGCGGGTGGTGAACCCCGGCCGGAAGAGGAACTCGGCCGCCTCGTCGTCGGACGCCGCCGCGACCTCCTCGGGCGAGGCCAGCCCCTTCGCGACCGCGGCCGCGCGGACGGCCGCGTAGTCGATCCCCGCGCCGTCGTCGGACAGCCCCAGGACGACGTGGGCCCCCTCGCGGGCGGCCCGGAGCGTGACGGTCCCGGCGGCCGCCTTGCCCACCGCGACCCGCACCTCGGGGGCCTCCAGCCCGTGGTCGACCGCGTTCCGGAGCAGGTGCAGGAGCGGGTCCGCCAGGGCCTCGAGGACCGTCTTGTCGAGCCCGGTTTGCTCCCCCTGGAGCACGAAGTTGGCCACCTTCCCGGCCGCCGCGGCCGCCGTGCGCACCGTGCGGTGCAGGCGGGCGGAGACGGTCGCCAGCGGCACGGTCCGGAGGTGCATGAGGTGCTCCTCGATCTGGCTCGCCAGCCGGGCCTGCCGCGAGAGCTCGCCGTCCACGTCCCCGAGCAGGTGGCCGAACTCGCCGTGCACCGCCTGGACGTCGGCCGTGGTCTCGGCGAGCTCGCGGGTCAAGAGGTGGAACACCGTGTACCGGTCGAGTTCGAGTTCGTCGAACCGCTCGTCCCCGCCGTCGGGGCCCCCGGGGCCCGCCTCCGGCTCCACCGCGGCCCCGCCGCCGCCGACCAGCGCGCTCGCCTCGTACCCGACCTCGATCCGGTTGGAGACGCGGCCGAGGCGGTCGACGGAGGGGCGGGCCTCCGCGAGGGCGTGGGACAGGTGGGCCACCTTCTGTTCCAGGGTGGTCCGCGCGATCACCAACTCGCCGACCAGGCGCGAGACCTCGTCGAGCCGCTCGATCGGCACCCTGACGAACCGGCCGGCGTCCTCCGGCGCGGGTGCCGGTGCGGCCGCGGGCGCGGCACCGGCACCCGCGCCGGGCACAGCGGCCGAGGCCTCCCCGGCCGACCCGAGCACGCCGTCCAGCTGCGCGAGGGCGGCCGCGAACCGCTCGCCCCCGGCCCGCCCCTCGATTTCGTCGGCGATCAGGTCCGCGCCCGCCAGCAGCAGGTCGACCTCCACCGGGGTGGCGGCCCGGCCCGCGTCGTGGTAGAGGTCGAGCAGGTCCTCCATGCGGTGGGCGAGTTGGGTCACCCGCCCGAAGCCCGCCAGACCCGCCGACCCCTTCAGCGTGTGCGCGGCGCGGCGGATCGCGTCCCACCGCTCCCGGTTGGTCAGGTCGTTCCGCGCCTCGGGCAGGAGCGTCGCCAGGGTGCGGACGTGCTCCTCGGCCTCGGCCCGGAAGGCCGCCACCACCTCCCACGGGGCCGCCTCGCTCCGGGGCGGGGGGGGCTCCCGATCGCCCGGTTCGTCGAACAAGTTGTCCGGGAGGGCGAGGTCCTCGGGCCCCGCCACCGGCGGCCCCGCCGAGAAGTCGGGGAGCGGGAGGTCGAGCGCGTCGTCCGGCCCGGCGCTGGGTGCGGGCGCCGGCCCGACCTGAAGGGCCGGTTCGGGCACGCCCGGGGGGGCCTCCTCTTCGGGGAGCCCGCGGAGCCCGCGGACGTGCCGGAGGGCCTCGGCGGCGAGCGCCGGCTGGGCCGCCTGCCCGGCCTCGACGCCTTCGAGGTACCGCCGGATGAACCCGACCGCGACGTGGACCCCGTCGACGAGGGCCGGGCTCGCCTCGCCCGGCTCGTGGAGCAACTGTTCGACCATCTCCTCGAGGTGGAACGCGACGTGGCTCAACTCGGGCAGCCCCACCATCGCCGACGCGCCCTTGATCGTGTGGACGCACCGGTGCGCCTCCTCGAGCGTCCCGGGCCGGGCCGGGTCCGCCCGGTACTCGGCGAACCCGGCCTCGATGGCCGGGAGGTACGAGTTCGCCTCGGCCACGAACCCGAGCATGATTTCGCGTGCGAGCGGCGACACGGGCGCCTCCAGTGTGGTCAACAGGTCCGCCGGTAAACCCAGGCGTCGTCGAGCCGGATCAGGTCCAGGCCCGGGGTGGGGACCCCGACCGCCTCGGCCGCACCGAGGAACAGGTACCCGCCGGGGGCCAGGGCCCGGGTGAGCCGCCCCAGGATCTCCGCCCGGCGGTCCGGGCGGTAGTAGATCAGGACGTTCTGGCAGAACACCACGTCCCGGGCCGCAGGCACGTCGCCCCCGAGGAGGTCGCCCCGCTCGAACCGGACCGCGGCCCGGACGCCCGGCGCGACCCGGAACCCCGCCCCCGGCCGGCCGCCCTGCGGCTCGAAGAACCGGCCCTTCAGGTCGGGCGGCACGCCGACCAGCTCGTGGGCCCGGTACGCCCCCACGGCCGCCCGCGCCAGGGCCGAGCGGCACACGTCCGTTCCCAGGACCTCGACCCCCTGCCCCGCGTGCCCCGGGTCGGCGAGGCACGCGATCGCGACGGAGTACGCCTCCTGGCCCGTCGAGCACCCGGCGCTCCACACCGCGACCCGGTCCCGCCCGCCGGGCCGGCGGCGCAGCTCCGGGAGCGCCATCCCGGTGAGGGCAGCGAGCGCCGGGGGGTCGCGGAAGAACCGCGTGTCGCGGTTGAGGAGCAGGGCGAGAAGCCGGTGCCACTCGGCGTCGCCGGCCGCCCCGGCCAGGTGCCGGACGTACGCGTCCGCGGTGCCGCAGCCCGCGGCGGCGGCCCGGGCGGCGACGGCCGCTCCGAGGACGCGGGCCCGCACGCCGGCGAAAGCCATCCCGGAACGCTCCTCGACGTAGGCGCGCCAGCCGTCGGGCGCGCCCTCCGCGGTCGGTGGCGGCACGGCCCCCTCCCCGGGTCAGACCGCCAGGTCGCGGCGGCCGTTGGCCTGGCCGCCCGCGGCCTGGTGCTGGGCGACCTCGGCCGCCCCCGCCGGCAGCTTGAACGTGCTCAGCGAGGACCGGAGCTCGTCGGCGAGCTTGGCCAGGTCGTCGACCGACGCGGCGGTCTGCTTGGTCCCGGCGGCGGTGTTGTGCGTGATCTCGTTGATGTCGGCCATCGACCGGGCCAGCGCCTCGGACCCGCGGGCCTGCTGCTTGGCCGCGTGCGAGATCGACTGGATCAGTTCGGCCAGTTTGACCGACACGGTCTCGATTTCGGCCAGCGACTGGCCCGCCTGGTTGGCCACCTTCGAGCCGCCGACGACCTCCTGGATGCTCCGCTCCATCGCGGCCACGGCCTCGTTCGTCTCGACCTGGATCGCGCGGACCAGGGCGGCGATCTTCTTGGTCGCGTCGGTCGAGCGGACCGCGAGCCGCTCGACCTCCTCGGCGACCACCGCGAACGTGCGGCCCGCCTCGCCCGCCGCGGCCGCCTGGATGGACGCGTTCAGGGCGAGGATGCCGGTGCGGTCGGCGATGTCGTCGATCAGCTGCACGATCTGGCCGATCTCCTGGGTCGTCTCGCCGAGCCGCTTGATCCGCTTGGCCGTCTCCTGGGCCTGCTCGCGGATGCGGTTCATCCCGTCGATCGTCCCCCGGACGGCGGAGTTGCCCTGGCGGGCGTTCAGGAGGGCCTGCTGGGCGACCGCCGAGGAGGTCGCGGCGTTCTCCGACACCTGCTGGATGCTCGTCGCCATCTCGTCCAGCGCGGCCGACACGCTGACGATCTGCTCGGCCTGGTCCTCCGCCCCGCCCGCCAGGTGCTCGGCGGACGAGTGGATCTCGGTCGCGGACGTGGACACGCGGGCGGTCGTGGCCTGCACGCGGTTGATGATCTTCCGGAGCGCCTCGATCGTGTAGTTGAACGAGTCCGCGATCGCGCCGGTGATGTCGGCCGACACCGTCACGTCGTTGCGGAGGTCGCCCTGGCCCACGGCGCTGACCTCGTTCAGGAGGTTCATGATCGACCGCTGGATCTCCTCCTTCTCGTCCTTCGACTGGACGAGGACGAGCGTCTTGTCGAGCATCGCGTTGAGCGACCGGGCCATCCGCCCGAGCTCGTCGGCGGAGGTGACCTCGGCCCGCGACTTGAAGTCGCCGGCCTCGATCTTGGCGAACAGGTCGTTGAGCCCGCTCACCTGGCGGACGATCGCCCGGGTCACCAGGAGCACCACGAGCCCGACGAGGACGAGGGCCGCCGCGGTCCCGCCGGCCAGCCACGCCGTGACCCGCCGGTGCTGCGCCGCGCGGGCGGCGAGGAGTTCGCCCAGCGGCGGCTCGTACGCGTCGTACAGCTTGCCCGACGCGACCACGGCGTCGGCCCCGGCGGCGGCGAGCTCGGCGGCGCCCGCCCGCTCGTTGGCCTCGCCCCCCAGGGCGGTCCGGGCCCGGCCCAGGAACGTGTCGACCTTGGACCGGTAGTCCTCGGCCGCCCCCTCCAGCCGCCCCTTCAGCGCGGCGTTGGCCCGGACCGCGTTCCGGACCTCCTTGTCGATCGCGTTGCGGGTCTGCTCGATCTGCCCGATGAGGACGTTCACCCGGATCCGCTCGTCGTCCGCCAGCGCGCCGCCCGGCCGGCGGGCGGCCGCCGCGGTGATCGTCCGGAGCTGGGCGAGGTCCTCGGTCCCGGCCACGGACCGGGCGATCATGATGTCCTGGAGGTAGTACGTCTCGGCCACGGGGTCGAGGGCGAGGGTCGAGTACTCCCACACGTCCGTGCTCAGGTCCAGGGCCGCGGTGATCAGGTCGGTCTGCCGCTGGAACGTCGCGTCGGCCGCGGCGGGGCCCGCCGCCCGGAGGGCCGCCCACTCGTCCTTGACCTTCTGCCACCGCTTCGTCTCGGGGGTCTTGAACTCGGCCCCGAGCCGCTGGTCGGCCTGGTCGACCTCGCGGATCGACTCCTCGACCAGGCCGGCGACGCGGGAGCGGTCCGCCTCGGCCGCTTTGTCCCCGGTGGCGACCCGGGCGCTGAGGTCCCGGTGGGCCGCGAGGTGGAACGCGAGCTGGCGGAGCGGGCGGAGGTACTCGAGCCCCCGCTGCTCCTTGTGGACGGTGGCGATCTGCTCGCTGCTCTGGTCGACCACGGCGTAGAGGAGGGCCGCGATCGGGAGGAGGAAGGGCACGGCGATGAGCGCGCACTTCTGCCACAGGGGCAGGCGCGAGACGCTGAGCCGGTCGAGGAGGCGGGAGCGTGCCATGGGCGGACCTCGGGGAGAGGGCCCGGGGACCGGGCCGAAGTCGGTACGAATGTCCGGCGACCCGGTGACTACGCAGTGGCCGGGTCGCCGAGTTCGGCTTCCACTGCGGACAACAGTTCCACGACCGCGAGGCGGTGCACGATCCCGCCGGCGTCCGCGCCGACCCCCGTGACGAAGCGGGAGAGCCGGTTCTCGACGGGCGGGCCGGCGTCGGCCGCCACCGGCCGGATGCCGGCGACCTCGCCCACCAGCAGGCCGAGCACGCAGCCGTCGCCGCCCTGGGCGACCACGAGCCCCCGGCGGGGGGCGTCGTCGCCCAGGTCCAGGAACCCGGCGAGGTCGATCACGGTGACGACCTCGCCGCGGACGTTCGCCACCCCGGCCACCCACTCGGGGACGCCCGGCAGGGGGGTGAGCGGCAGGGGCCGCAGGACGTCCCGGACGTGGCACAGCGGCAGGGCGAGGCTGGCGTGGGCGGCGCGGACGACGAGGTGCCGCTCGCCCGACCGCGCGCCCGCGGCGACCGCCGGACCGTCCGCCCCGGGCGCGGGCAGCGCCAGCCCCTCGAGAATCGCCGCCAGCGTCGTCCCGCCCGCCCCCGACCGGAGGACGCAGTCGAGGCGGGCCTCGGCGGAGCCGTCCGGAACGCCGCCCGCCGAGGTGGTGACCCCGAGGCGGGCGTGGCCCGGGGCGAACCCGGCGAACCTGGCTTCGGCCCCCCAGACGGCCCCCCGCTCGAGGTCGGCGGGCGGCCACTCGACGTGGTCGCCCGCGGTCGACAGGGTGCCCCCGAGTGTGGCCCCCCGGAACACGAGTTCCTCGGGCACCGGGAGCCGCACCCGCAACCCGGCCGCGGGGCTGGCCGTCCGGTTCGCGACCGACACGTGGCAGGCGAACTCCTCCTCCAACTCCACCCGCGGGGGGGCGGTGACGGACACCACCAGGGCAGCAGGAGGGGCCCCGAACTCCGCGGGCGCGCCCGCCGCGGGCGTGTCGGGCGCCAGTTCGGCGGGTCCGTCTCCGGGCGCCTCGGCCGACTGCTCCGCTCGGGAACCGGTGCCGCGGTGCCCGGTCCCAGGGGCGTCGTCCTCGGCGGGCGCGGCGGCCGGGGCCGCCCGCTCGCACGTGTCGGGGGTACCGCCCGCCCCCTCGGGCTCAACAGGTACCCGGTCGGCGACGTCGGCCAGACGGGGCGGGGGTTGGTGTGCGCCGGCGGGCGACTCCGCGGGGCGGGTCGCAATCCGGACGGCGGCCGGCGCGTACCGCATCGGGGCGGTTTCGTCCGAGAGGGGCAGCCACACCGACAACTCCACGCGGGCCCCTGGGGCGAGGGTTCCGAGGCCCCACTCGAGGCCCGCCCCCGTCCGCTTCGGGGTCCCGGACGCCCGGAAGGCGCCGCACCCGGGCGGCAGCGGGAACTCGACCGCGCACTCGAACGCCCGCGTCCGGGAGGTGTTCGAGACGTGGAACCGGTAGGACCGCTCGTCCGGCCCGTCGGTGGGCAGGTGCGAGACGTCCTGCCGCGTGAACCGCCAGCCGCGCTGCGCCTCCCGCGGGGGGGAGAAAGCCGGTGCGGGCGGCGCCCCGGCTGCGGCGCCGCAGGGCGCGGCCGGGGCGCCGAGCCCCCCGGCCGGCGGGGCCAGCACCTCCGGCGGGTCCGGGACCCCGAGCTCGGGCAGGTCGGCCAGGAGCGGCGCGCCGGAGTCCGGCGCCCCGCCCGTCAGCCAGTCGGGCAGGTCGGAGTCATCGGGGGCGGCGGGGGCCGCGGTCCGTTGGTCGAGCGGCATCGGGCGTCTCCGCGGGTCAGCAGAACCGGGCCACGCTGCTGAGCAGTTCGGCGTTGTCGAACGGCTTCGTGAGGTACCCGTCCGCGCCCTGCTTCATCCCCCAGAACTTGTCCGCGTCCTGGCTCTTGGTCGTGAGCATGAGCACCTTGATGTGCTGAGTCTCGGGCGTCGTCTTGAGGTGGCGGCACACCTGGTAGCCGTTCTTCTTGGGCATCACCACGTCGAGCAGGATGAGCCTGGGTAGCTCGCGGGTGGCCTTCTCGATCGCGTCGTCGCCGTCGACCGCGGTGATGACCCGGTAGCCCTTCGCCTGCAGCAGGCTGACGACGAGGCGCTGTTCCGTGGGGCTGTCGTCGACGACCATGATCGCGTCACCGGGCATCGGTCAGTTCCTTCGTAAGGGGAGGGCAAAGCGGTCCCGCCGGCGGACCGGCGGGGCGTCCAACGGGGCGCGCGGGGTGGGCTCGTCAGGCCCGCGACGCGGACGTGAGCCGCGCAACGGTGTCGAGCAGCTTCTCGTTCTCAAACGGCTTCGTGAGGTACTCCGCGGCCCCGACCCACCGGCCGTGGAGCTTGTTGAGGAGGCCCGTCTTGCCCGTGAGGAACACGACCGGGATCTCAGTGGTTTCGGCGTTACCGCGGAGCACCTTGCAGAACCCGAACCCGTCGACCCCGGGCATGTTCACGTCGAGGATGAAGAGCCGCGGGAGGTTGCCGGCGCTGATGAGGCGGGAGGCCTCCTCGGCCCCGTCGGCCGCGACGACGTGGTACCCGGCGCCGGTGAGCACGGAGGACACCAGAGTGCGGACGGTGGCGCTGTCGTCCACGACCATCACGGGGATGCGGGGGGGCACTTTGGGGGCCGCCCCCCGGTGCTTCGCCGCCCGCCGGTGCGCGACGAGGCGGGCCACGCCCTCGCGCCACTCCGGGTTCGAGTCGGGGGCGCGGGCCGCCGTCTCGAGCGCCCGGACGCCCTCGTCGGCGAAGCCCAAGTTGAGCAGGGCGAGCCCGAGCCCGAAGGCCGCCTCCGCCCTCCCGGACGCCGCCCAGGCGCTCTTCAACCGCCTCGCGCCGTCCTTCAGGGCCGCGTGGTCGAGGGCCGCCGGCGGCCGCTCGAACGCCTCGGGGCGCCTCAGCGTGACGACCGCGCGGCAGCGCGGGCAGGTTTCGGCGTCCGGGGGGGCGCTGGTCGGGCGGTGGTCGCAGACGGGGCAGCACCAGGCCGGGGCGAGTTGCGCCCGGAGGCGGGCGATGCCCTCCCGCGCCTGGGCGTGGGTCGGGTTGATCTTCAGCACGCGCTCGAGGTACTCGAGGGAGAGGGCGGGGTCGTCGCACACGCCGGCCCGCCAGAGCCAGGCCCCCTCGTTCGAGGGGTCGGCGTCCGTCGCGTCCGCGAGGAACTGGGCCGCACGCTCCCGGTCCTTGGCCTTTGCGGCGGCGACGCCGGCCCGGAACAGGGCGACGGGGAGGGCCGCGAGGGCGGGCGCACTTTGCGGGTTCAGCCCGAGCGCCGCTCGCACCCCGCGCACCGCCTCCGCGGGGTCCGCGGCGGTGTTCGCGTACCACAACCAGGCCGCCTCGTTACCCGGGTCGAGACTCGTGATCTGCTGGAACAGCTTGTGACTCCGCGCGGTGTCGCCGGCCCTGGCACTGGTCAGGGCTTCGCGGAGCAGAGTCGTAACTTGACCGGACGACAACGACTGGGCGATCGAGGGCACGGAGTGTCCTCTTTTCTTTGTCAAAAGCGGGGAGGTCTCATGACAACCCGATTGTGGTTCACCACGTGCCGGTGTCAAGAAACACGAGAGAAGTTTGTCGGAAGTTCTTTGCTTGGGCAGGTTTTCGAGCCGGACGCTTCAGTCGCCATGATTAATTTCGTGCGGGTGAGTGAGTCCCGGCCGGGCGACCCTCGCGTTGCACCGCCAAGGCGCCCCTTCGATACCGAACTCGGCCCCGCCCGTGACCGCGTCGAGTGCCGCGAACCCCGCGGCGTCCTGGCTCCTGGCCTCGGCGTCGATCCCCGCGGCCTCCTCCCACGTCTGGTGCGCGTGTGGGAGGGTGGCGAGGATCGTGCACACCTGGGAGAGCCACCCAGTGTGGTGCGGGTGGGTCGCCCAGGTCCCGGCCGACGCGTGGCACCGGCTGAGTTTCGGGGACGGGTCGAAGGGGCCGCGCGGCTACGACTGGCGGCGACGCCACCCAACTCTCCGGAGCCAGGGGAGCCGAAGCTCATCCCCCTGACGGTACCAGGGGTAAGGGAACCGCTGCTCCGACTGGTGCGGGACCGACTGTCGTCGGCGGACAAGGCGGTCGCCTGGTCCGAGTGGCGGAGATCTCACCAAACCGGGGCCGCGGGTCGCACGACAAGAAAAGAAAAGCCAAACCGCCCGACGATTCAGTACGGCTGTAGAACTAAATGCCGTCGCCGCCGATGAGTGTGAGGCTAAGAACCTCGCCCTCGGAGACGGGCTTGTTGCGGGCGACCTGGGCCAGCGTGGCGTTGTCGAGGTGGGCGGCGGTGATGTTGCGGATGTCGAGGAGGATGCGCCGGAACCGGCACGTCGCGGCCTGACTACACCCCTCGAAGTTGGTGACGGACACGCACCCGACCGGGGCGATGACGCCGTCGAAGAACCGAACGACCTGCCCGAGCGTGACGTCCTCGGGTGAGCAGGCCAGGACGTACCCGCCGGTGCGACCGGGCGTGCTCTCCACCCACCCCTGCGATTTCAAATCGAGCATGATGTGTTCGAGGAACCGCTTCGGCACGTCGTTCTGCTTGGCCAGGGCCGACATCGAGATCGGGCCTTCGCCACGCCGATCGACCAGCGTGAACAACACCCTCAGGGCGTAGTCCGTTTTGCGAGACAGTCTCACGGCTCCCCCCGCGTCCGGCGTCAGGGCGAATCTCGATCACTTCAGTCGATATTTATCACCTCGCACGTTCTGTGTCAAGTTATCGAGTTAACAAAGTGATGTTTCAGGCGGGTGAGATTGGTCGGAGCGCAGACCCACCCAAAATGAGACCGACCCGCCGAAGATCGGCGGGTCGGTCGGGTGTCGCGTCACCGGGAGAGAGTCGGGCCGCGTCGCTCGGTCGGGGGCGGGCTCAGCAGCAGCACACCGGGGTGCCGCCCATCGTCATGCAGCAGGTGCAGCCGGCGGCCATGCAGGCGGCCATGCAGTCGCAGCACGACTGGATCATCTTGCAGCACTCGGCGTCGCCGCTGGTGCAGGTGACGCAGCACCCGTCGGTCGTCATCTCGCACTTGCACATGCCCATCGTCAGGTTGCAGCAGCACACCATCATGCCGTTCATCATGCAGCAGCACGACACCATCCCGCCGGCCATCATCTTGCAGAGGTTCTGCATCATGGCGCAGGCGGCCGGGTCGGTGCAGGTGCAGGTGATCTTCATCCCGCCCGCGCACTTCTCCATCTTCATCTTGCAGCGGGGCACCATCACCATGTTCGGGGCCATGCCGGTCGGCATCGGCATCCCCATCCCGGTGTTCGTGCCGGTGGTGCTGGTGGCGGTCATCGGGTTCATCATCGCGGTCACCATGGTCGTCTCCCGTTTGTCGTGACTGCCGGCGGCGGTGCCGGTGTTGAGGTTTGCTGCGACGATGATGATGATAAACCGGGTTCGACCGGTTGCAATTGCGACAACCGCGGTGGACATTCAACGCACCCAACGGTGTGAGGCCGCGACAAATGACGACTCACTAGAACGGTGATTCCCTAACCCGTAACACGGGCACGCGCTGAAGCCACGGCTGCGTGGAGTCGCGCAGAAACGGGAACAATCGAGCCGCCCTCAAAATGATTCCGCATTTCTGACTTTTCCTTGATCGGCGTGCCCCCCTCCGCGACTCGCATTCCCAGAAGGTGACAAAGTGCGAGGCCCCGGGGACCTGAAATCGGCGAAAGAGACTGAAGCATCTTGATCAAGTGCATCGATATAGTCATATATAAGCAGGACGCCGACGCGGGCGGTGAACCGCCGGGCGCCGGAATCCGTCGCACCGAGGACGCACCATGCGGAAGTTCGCGCTGAGCGCTCTGGCCCTCGCCTCCACCCTCGGCCTGGCCCTGGCGGGCGAGGTCGAGTTCGTCAAGTTCGACAAGGAGAAGAAGGAGCTGACGGTGAAGGAGGGGGCCAAGGAGGCCACCTACGCGGTCACCGACGACACCAAGGTGAAGCGGGGCGACAGGGACGCCAAGCTCGAGAACGTCCTGAAGTACTTCGACGAGAAGGCCAAGGCCGGGGCCAAGTTCGAGATCACCACCAAGGACAGGGCGGTGACCGAGATCAAGCTCCCCGGCAAGAAGTGACCCGGGCCGACCGGCCCGCTGACGGTTGACGACCTGCCGCGGCCCCTCGCCGCCGCGCCCCGCGACGACTCCCCCGACTCCTCATCGGGGGCGCCTCTTCGGCCCGCATCTCTCTCGACCGGACCGCCGACGCACACCACCGGCTCCTCACCGGGCGTCGCGCGACCGACCTATCTCTCGCCTCGTTCGCCCGACCGATATCGGCACGGCCCGTCGCCGCGCCGCGCTTACGCCCACGGCCGGCGCAACCTCACGTGCGCGCCCGTGTGGCCCGAGAGGAGCTTGGAATGCACGGTCACGAGAGCCACCGCCGACGCGGTTTTACGCTCATTGAACTGCTCGTCGTCATCGCCATCATCGCCGTTCTCATCGGCCTCCTGCTCCCGGCGGTGCAGAAGGTTCGCGAGGCAGCGGCCCGCATGCAGTGCAGCAACAATATGAAGCAGATCGGTCTGGCCTCGCACAACTACGAAAGCGCCTACGGCACGCTCCCGCCCGATCGCATCGCGAACGACTGGGCGACCTGGGCCGTGCTGATTCTCCCGTACCTCGAGCAGGAGCCCGCCTACCGGAACTGGGACCTGACGCTCCGCTACGCCGAGCAACCCGCGGTCGGCCCGAACGGGCTCGACCCGGTGGCGATCGTCGTCAAGGGGTACATCTGCCCGTCCCGGCGAACCCCGGGCAAGTTGAGCACCGAAGCCGCCTACGCGACTGAACCCGGTGCGATGCTGACCCCGCGGTCCGGCGGGCTGTCGGACTACGCGAGTGTCGCCGGGACGGCGAACAACGACGGTGCCATGCGGCTCGCCACCGGTCAGGCCGGACTGGTCGGTGGTGCGTACGTGACCGGCAACGGTAAGTTCAACAAGAGCGGCCCCGGCGCGGTCCTGCAGACGTGGCGCGGGAGCACCACCCTTCTGAGCATCACCGACGGGACGAGCAACACGATCATCTTCGGGGAGAAGTTCATCCGGCCGGGGTCGCTCGAGGGGAAGAACGAGGACCGAAGCGTGTTCAACTCGCAAGTGCCGAATTCCTTCCGCCGCTTCGTCGGCGTGAACCCGGCCAGGCCGACTGATCCGCCGAACCCGATCATCGCGGACCCCAAGACGTCCACGACCAGTCCCGTTCCGTCCAACCAGTGCTTCGGCGGGCCCCACACCGGCGTGTGCATGTTCACCCTCGCGGACGGGAGCGTCCGGGCGATTCCGAGCAACCTGGACATCGCCGTGCTCCAGAACCTTGGCGTGCCCAACGATGGCAACGTCGTGACCCTCCCCTGACGAAGGTCGCCCGAACGCACCTCGTACGTTCGGGCGGTGGGTCATCCGGAACCGTTTCCCTCTGAACTACACCACACACGACCACGCTTGAACCAAGGGCAGCTCCAAATGGTCTCGATCCGACGACTTGTCGCCCCGCTCGCATTCGTGCTGCTCGCCAGCGCGGCCGCAGCGGAAACAGCCGCGGCCGACGCGCCGACCGCGAAGCCCGACCCGCGCGCCAACCCGACCGACCCGGCCAAGGTCGAGTTCTTCGAGAAGAAGGTGCGGCCGGTCCTGGTGAACCACTGCTACCACTGCCACTCGGCCGACACCAAGCCGGCCGGCGGGCTCCGCGTCGACGACCGCAACGGCCTGCTCCTCGGCGGCAACACCGGCCCGGCCGTCGTCCCCGGCAAGCCCGAGAAGAGCCCGCTGATCACCCGCACCACGCCCGAGAACAAGAAGCGGCGGATGCCGCTCGAGGGCGAGCACCTGACCCCGGAGCAGACCGAGATCCTCTCGAAGTGGATCGCCGACGGGGCCACGTGGCCGGCGCTGCGCGTCCCCGCGTCGCTCGGCAAGGTGCGGCCCGAGTACGAGCAACTCAAGAAGGAGCACTGGGCGTTCCGGCCGCTCAAGACCCCGGCCGTGCCCGCGGTGAGGGACGCCGCCTGGGCGCGCGACGACGCGGACCGGTTCCTGCTCGCGCAGCTCGAGGCCAAGGGGCTCGGGCCCGTGGGCGACGCCGACCGCGTCGCGCTGATCCGCCGGGCCACCTTCGACCTCACGGGCCTGCCCCCGACGCCGGCCGAGGTCGATGCGTTCGTCAAGGACACCTCCCCGAACGCGTTCGAGAAGGTCGTGGACCGGCTCCTCGCGTCGCCGCACTTCGGCGAGCGGTGGGGGCGGCACTGGCTCGACGTGGCCCGGTACGGCGAGAGCACCGGCCCGTCGCGGAACATCCCGTACCCGCACGCCTGGAAGTACCGCGACTACGTCATCGACGCGGTCAACGCCGACGTCCCGTTCGACCGGTTCGTCCGGGAGCAGATCGCCGGCGACCTCATCGCCGCCGAGGGGGCCGCGAAGCAGTTCAGGGCCGGCGGCGTGCGGACCGAGACCGGGTGGGACTTCCTCGCCCCGGTCCGGTTCCCGGAGGAGTTCTTCCGCGAGCAGGACCGGCTGCTGACCGCGACCGGGTTCCTCGCGCTGGGCGTGAAGGACGTGAACCAGCGGTTCAAGATCCGGTTCGTGATGGACAACGTCGACGAGCAGATCGACACCGTGACCCGCTCGGTCCTCGGGCTGACGGTGAGCTGCGCCCGGTGCCACGACCACAAGTTCGACCCGGTCACGCAGGCGGACTACTACTCGCTCGCGGGCATCTTCACCAGCACCGAGAACGCCTCGGGGCTGCGGAACCAGATGGGCGGCGGCGGGCTCGCGTACTACGTCCCGTCCAACCTCGTCCGGCTCACGTCGTTCGTGCCGCCGGTCGAGACGGCCGAGGTCGAGAAGCTCCGGGCCGAGGCGGCCGAGGCGAAGGCCGCGTGGGACGCGATCCGCGGCACCCCGGCCGGGCTCAGGACCCAGCCGAACGGCCGCCCGCTCCAGTTCCAGTACCGCCAGAAGTACGACCGGGCCCAGGCCAAGGTGCTCGCGCTGACCGACCCGGCGGCCCGCGGGTTCGCGGTCCACGGGGTCCGCGACGCGGCCGCGGTGGCCGACACCGAGGTCCGCATCCGCGGCGAGGCCGAGAAGCTCGGGCCGACCGTCCCCCGCGGGTTCGTCGGCGCGTTCGAGGTGCCGGGCGCGCCGGCGGTGAACCGCGAGCAGAGCGGCCGCCGCGAACTGGCCGAGTGGCTCGCCAGCCCGAAGAACCCGCTCACCCCGCGGGTGGCCGTGAACCGCGCGTGGCAGAACCTGTTCGGCACCGGGATCGTGAACACGGTCGACAACTTCGGCGTCACCGGCGGCCCGCCGTCGCACCCCGAGCTCCTCGACCACCTCGCGAACCGGTTCGTCGCCGACGGGTGGTCGGTGAAGCGGCTCGTGCGGCAACTCGTGCTGACCCGCGCCTACCAGCTCAGCTCCGACGCCCCGGCGGCGAACGTGAACGCCGATCCGGCCAACCGGCTCGTGTGGCGGCACAGCCCGCGGCGGCTCACCGCCGAGGAGCTCCGCGACGCGACCCTGGCCGTGGCCGGCACCCTCGACCTGAAGCGGCCGCACGGCTCGCCGGCCCGCGACCTGGCGATGATCGAGATGCGGGACAACGGCCCCGAGGCGCGGGCCATCAACGAGAAGGCCGACGCCAGCACGCACCGGAGCGTGTACCTGCCGCTGCTCCGCGGCGTCGTCCCGCACGCGCTGGAGGCGTTCGACCCGGTCGAGCAGACCCTCGTCACCGGCACCCGCGACACCACCACCGTCCCCGGCCAGGCGCTGTACCTGCTGAACGGCCCGTTCGTGCGGAAGCAGGCGCTGGCGCTGGCCGACCGGCTCCTGAAGGACAAGTCCGCGACCGACGCCGAGCGGATCCGCGCCGCGTACCGCGCCGCCCTCGGCCGCGAGCCGGCCCCGAAGGAGCTGGAGCGGGCGCGGGCGTTCATCGGCGAGTTCGAGTCGGAGGCCCGGCCGCTGTACCCGGAGAACCTCGCCCCGGCCCCGCGGCCGGCGAAGAACACCGCCAAGCCCACGGACGAGGAGGAGCCGTTCGACCCGGACCAGATCGACCAGACCGGCGAGGCGGTCACTGAGGAGCTGATCCTCCCGGCGGACGCCCGCACCGCGGCCTGGGCCGCGTTCACGCAGGCCCTGTTCGGCAGCGCCGAGTTCCGGTTCGTTCGCTGAACCCGATGCGGAGTGCGGAGTGCGGAATCAAACCCGTCCCGCACTCCCCCCGAACCCCAAACACTCACGACAAAGATATACGGAGCCCCCGATGTTCGCTGATTCCGCACACCGCAATCCGCACTCCGCACTCCCGGTGTCGCGCCGGCAGGTGCTGAAGACCGCCAGCGCCGGGTTCGGCATGGTCGCCCTCGCCGGCATCCTCGGCGAGCAGGCCCGCGCCGCCGAGCGGGCCGCGGTCGCCAAGCCGCTGGCCCCGAAGGCGCCGCACTTCCCCGCCAGGGCGAAGAAGCTCATCTTCGTCCACATGAACGGGGCGATGTCGCAGCACGACACGTTCGAGTACAAGCCGCAGCTCGTGAGGGACAACGGCAAGCCCGGCCCCGGCGGCGGCACGCTCACCGGGTCGAAGTTCAAGTTCAAGCAGTACGGCGAGACCGGGTCGTGGTTCTCGGAGCTGCTCCCGAACCTCGCCAAGCACGCCGACAAGATGGCGTGGCTCCGCGGGCTGCACACCGACACCCCGGCGCACCCGCAGGCGGTCGTGCAGCTCCACACCGGCAGCGCCAACGCCGCCCTCACCCGGCCGAGCATGGGCGCGTGGCTCCTGTACGGTCTCGGCACCGAGAACCAGGACCTCCCGGGGTACGTCACCATCAACCCGCCGCCGAACTTCGGCGGGGCGGTGAACTACGGCAGCGCGTTCCTCCCGGCCCACTTCCAGGGCACCCGCATCAACGACGTGGGCTACCTGCCGAACCTGAGGGCCCAGACCGAGACCGATCTCCAGCGGAGGCAACTCGACCTGATCCAGGGGATGAACCGCGACCTCGCCGCGGCCCCGGGCGCGCCCGACGCGGTGGACGGCGTCATCGAGTCGTTCGAGCTGGCGTTCAAGATGCAGGGCAAGGTGCCCGAGTTGCTCGACGTGTCGCGCGAGCCCACGAAGCTGCTCGACGCCTACGGCACGAACGAGAAGCACACGGCGGCGTTCGCCCGGCAGTGCGTCATGGCCCGGCGGCTCAACGAGGCCGGGGTCCGGTTCGTCGAGATCTGCCAGCCCGGCTGGGACCACCACAACAACCTGCACAAGGGGCTCATCAACCGGTGCAGCTCGATCGACCAGCCGACCGGCGCGCTGCTCGCGGACCTGGAGCAGCGCGGGCTGCTCGAGGACACGCTCGTGCTCTTCGGCAGCGAGTTCGGCCGCCAGCCGACCTCGCAGGGGGCCGACGGCCGGGACCACAACATCACCGGGTACTCGATGTTCCTGGCCGGGGCCGGCGTCAAGGCCGGGGCGACCTTCGGGGCGACCGACGAGTACGGCATCCGCGCCGTCGAGGGCCGGACGCACACGAACGACCTCCACGCGACCCTGCTGGCCCTCATGGGCCTGGACCACGAGAAGCTCACGTACCGGTACGCGGGCCGCGACTTCCGCCTGACCGACGTGAAGGGCAACGTGGTGAAGGAAGTCATTCAATGACACACCGGGAACTGCCCCTGTCGCCGGTTCGCCGGGTGTCCGGAGAGAGCACCCGGTGGGCGGTGGTCGCGGCGCGCCGCGACCGTTCGGGTTGCCGTTGAGGAGCGTCAACCGGGCGGCAGGGGTGGCATTTGCGGGCGGCCGGGGGAAAACCCGCCGCCC
>NZ_JBHYGG010000280.1:0-1426 GCF_051859125.1 Gemmata sp. | reverse complement strand
GGGTGGGGCCCGTTACCGGGGGGGGGGGGGGGGCGTTGGGGGGGCGGCGGGGAAACCCCGGCCCCCCCGCTTCACTTCGCACGAACACGTCCCCCAAGTGCATCATTCAGATGCTTCTGCTTGTTTCCGGACACTTCACACCCCCTTGTCCGGAACCAAATAACCGGTCCGGAAGGAAGATCGTTGGAGCGATTTGTGCATCCGTCCCGAAGTTGCCCACCCCGGCAGTGCGGCTCAGGCATGGATACATCACAACGGCAGTCATGATTGTCGTGCCGGGAATGTGCTTCTTGCCGGCTGGAGGGAGGTGATCTCGGACAATTTAGGTCCGGAACGTGCTGTCGCACCCCGAAATTGGTGGGAAATTTGAGAACCGCTTGCCTCGCTGAGGAGCGTCGGGTAGTATTACATCACCAAGGTGATTAAGTTTCTAAACTTTAGTCACCTGATACGCCGATAAACATCACCACACCAGTAACCAATGCCAGGGCCGGCACTCCGGGGACCGACCATGTTCGAGAACCGTATCAGCGAGTTCTTCTCCAACTCCGAGTACGCTCCGGTCGCCGCCGGCTTTTCCCCCGCGTTCGTGGCCTGTCCGGTGGCGATGTTCGGCCAGACGATGACCCAGGTGGCGTACGTCGCCGAGGTGTACCGCCGGGCCCAGGAGTTGACCGAGGCGCAGCTCCGCCGGCCGACCCGCAACCGCATCGCCGCGTTCTCGGTGAACTGAGGTTTCCCACGCCCCGCCGCGGCACAACCCGTTTGAGGTTGCGGCCGTCCGCCCGGGGAGCCGATAATTGGGCGTCGCCCAGTGTTCGGAGGGAGCGGACATGGAAGTCGCCGAGCGGACGGTCTGGGAACTTGCGGACCTGGAGCGGTACGCGGCCGAGTACGAGTACCGCGACGACGAGTTGCCGGTCCACTTCAGCGCCGAGCCGTACACGCGGATCTCGCTGCACCGCGACGAGTCGATGGAAGTGGTTCTGATCTGCTTCGCCGCGGGCCAGACCAGTTCGGTCCACGACCACCGCGGCAGTTCGTGCGTGATCCGGGTCGTGAACGGGATGGTGCTCGAGACGCTCTTCGAGAAGGCCGCCGGGACGACGCTCGCGGCGACCGGCCAGCACTACCTGGCGCCGGGCGACGTCTCCGGGCTCGCGGGCGACCGCGTCCACCAGCTCAGCAACGTGGACACCGCCGGCACCGTCCTCCTCAACTTCTACTCCCCGCCGTTCCAGACCTGACGGTTCCGCCCGGCCGTCCGGTCGAGCCCCCCGCCGGCCCCCGCATGGGGGCCGGGTACCGCCTCACCGGTTCGAACAACTCGCGGTCGCGTGCGAGTAGACTGGACCGGAACCGTGGTGTGCGGGTCCGAGCCCGAGCGCCGAGCGAGGGTTCACGTGGACCCTCGCTCGGCGCTCGG
>NZ_JBHYGG010000279.1:0-40083 GCF_051859125.1 Gemmata sp. | reverse complement strand
AAAACGCCGTTGGTTTCTTGGGGGCCGCCCTCCGCGGCGGCCCGCCAACCGCCGATGATTTCAACCGAGCATTGAGCTGGTAGAGGCTACTTCTTCACCGGCCACACCACCCGACCGGGCGTGGTGGTGCGGATGCTGTAGAGCGTGCCGCCGCCGGTGACGTACAGCGTCTTCAGGTCGTCGCCACCGAACGCACAGTTGGTGACCTCGTCGGTCGGCACGCCCACGAACGCGAGCAACTTCCCGCTCTCGGGGTCGATGACGTAGATGCCGCCCTTCACGTCGGTCGCGGGCTCGGCCGGCGGGTTCGGCTTGTTCAGCCCGCCCGCGACGTACAGCCGCCCCTTCGCGTCCTGCTTCAGCCCGTCCGGCCCGCGGCCCTTGCCCCAGTCGTGTAGCAACTTCTGGCTCTTCGGCTCAACAGTTCCATCCGCCTTCAGGTCGAACCGCCACAACTTCCGCGCGCCGCCGGTGTCGTTGTTGTTGTCCGCGACGAACAGGTACTTGTCGTCGGCCGACACGAGGACGCCGTTGGCGCGCTCGACCTCGCGGCCGATGACCCGGTGAACCTTGCCGTCGGGGTCGATGCGGTACACGCCCTCGATGGTCTTCCCGTCGGCGTCGAGTTGCTCCATGCCGTCGCGGGGGCCGTACCGCGGGTCGGAGAAGTAGATGCGGTTCTTCGACTCGATGGTGAGGTCGTTCGGCGTGTTGTACTTCTTACCGCCGAAGTTGTCGGTGAGCACGGTCCGCTTTCCGTCGGGGGTGATGCGACTCACGGACTTGAACTCCGGCTCGCAGCACACGAGGTGGCCGTCGCGGTCGAAGAGCAGCCCGTTCGTCCCGGCCTTCTCGCGGAACACCTTCTTCTCGCCGGCCGGCGTGAGCTGGTGAATCCCCTTGCTACCACTGGTGAACACGCCGAGCTTGGGGTCCCACGCCGGCCCCTCGCCGCCGGCCCCTTCTTCCGAGAGCGTCGCGAGTTTCGCCCCCGGCTCGAAGATGGGCTGGTCCTTGGCGTCGGCCGCGACGAGGCCGAGTTCCTTCAGCACGTTCGCTGGGGTGGTGATGACGAAATCCTTCTCGTTGCCGGTGGGAGCGAAGGCCCGATGTGCCAACACATACGACTTGGCGACTTGGTCGCCTGTCGCGGTGGCGCCGTCAGGTAAGACGCCGCCCGCGATCACCACACGCCGCGGCGCGCACAGCGCAGCCAGGTGCCAGACGTCGCCGACGTCGCGGAGGATGCCCGGCGCGAGCGTGCCGAGCCGTTGGTTCGTGTACGGCGCGTCCGTGACGAAGTTGGTGAGTGCGTTGACGGCTGCGACCTTCGTGATTCGCTTGTCGGTCGCCGCGGCGCAGAGCGCCACCAACCCCGCCGGACCTTCACCGACGACAACAACCCCCGCCTCAGTCCGGTCCCCGAGCGCCAGCGAGTCGAGTAGCCGCGAGACATCAACGACCCACTGCCCCAGCAGGGGGCGGCCCTCCCACAAGCCCCACTGGGCGGAGTTGTGGTCCGGCGCACGCCCGACCCGCTCGTTCGCGTTGGCAAGTTTTCCGGTGCCTCGCAAGTCGAGCGTAGCGACCCGAGCACCGGACTTTTTGAGTAAGGCGTACGAGTCGCTCTTACGCGCTACCTCGCTCCCTTCGAGGTTCAGCAAGACGACAAGTGGCCCGCCAGCCGATTCCGTCTCGACGGTCGCGGCGAGTGTGATTCCGTCTTCGGGCGAGAAGGTGAGGGTTCGCGTGCCGCCACTAACATCCGATTTCACGCGGCCTTGACTGGGCTTCGCCGTGCCCCCGAGCGCCACGCCTAGCGCCTCGGCCGTCGGCCACGATCGTCGTGTCGCAGTTAGCCGCTTTGCCTCCTCCGCCGCGTACTTCGGGATCGTCATGAAGTCTTTGGGTCGGGTATCGCCGGGATAGCAACGCAAGTCCTCGGGCTTTTCGGTCGCGAACTTCGGCTCGGGGATCGGGTCGCCGGTGCCCTCACTTTTCAGGTGTAGCGTCATCCACCCGTACATCGCTTCCCGCATCGCCTTGCTGTAGTCGTGTGGTCCCTCGAAGATCTCGTGCCGCAAGTTCCCCGGCCGGCGGTGCAGGTTGAACACCGTGTACGCCCCCGCCACCGACTTCCGCGACTCGCCGACCGAGAACTGGACGCCGTCCTTCGTCGCGTTCATCACCATGAGCGCCCGCGGGGCGACGAGGCCGAGCACCGCCCACTCCTCGGTGAACTTCAGCGCCCCCGGCACGACCTCGCACATGCAGCACGCCGTCTGCAAGTACGCCTGGTAGGTGCCGACCGAGCACACCGGCACCACGCACTTGAACCGCTTGTCCCATGCGCCGGCGTACATCGTCTGGTTGCCGCCGCCGCTCGCCCCGGTGATGCCGATGTTGTCGCCGTCCACCTCCGGCCGCGTCAGCAGGTAGTCGACCGCCCGCATGTTCTCGTACACCTGCAACCCCGACAGGGGCGTGCCGAGCGGCAGGAGCGTGGCGGCGGTCATGTCGCCGTGGTACTCGCCGAGGGCGGTGCCGACGCCGCGCTCGCCGGCCCCGAACGCGTCGACGCACAGCACCACGAACCCGAGCTTCGCCGCACCGATGCACCGCGACTGCACCACGGGGTCCTGCTTCGCGCCCTTCCAGTGCCCGTGGACCTGGAGGATCGCCGGGGCCTTCTTCTGCCTGGCGGCGTCGGGGACGTACAGGTTCGCCGTCATGCGCACGCCGGGCCGCGTCTGGATCGTGAGCTTCTCGACGGTGTAGCCGTCGCGCTTGAGCGGGTCGCCGTGTTGTTGCGGGTCGAGGGGGCACGGCTTCGCGGGGAAGCACGCCTCGCCGCCCCACGCGGCGAACAGGTTCTTCCGCAGTTCGGCCTCTTGCGCCTTCCACGCATCGAGCGTCTCGGGCGGCTTGTCGTTCTTCCGCAACTCGGCCGCCTGCTGGACGACGAACGCCTGGTACTGCTTGTTGGGCGGGAGGTCGTCGGCCGCACGGACCGGCCACGCGGCGACGAGCGAGAGGGCGAGGAGTGCGAATCGCGACATGAGTTCACCGGCTGGGGACGAGGCGAGGTGACGCCCAGTGTGCCGGGCGGCGCGGCGGGATGCAACCGTGAAGAGCGAGTAAGCGGCGGATGAAGACAGAAGAGGATTCACCGCAGAGGGCGCGGAGGGCGCAGAGAGAAAGACAAAAGGCAGAGAAGAGTTCGTCTTCAAACCCTGTATTCTCTCGGTCTTTGATCTTCTCTCTGCGCCCTCCGCGGTGAATCCTCTTCTTCAATCACGGCGGGGGCGGCGACCACGGGTTGCCGGCGAGTTCGCGGGTCCACACCGGCTTGCCGTCCTTCGTGGCGGTGAGCATCACCTTTGTGACCATCGCGGCCCCGGGCTTGAACCCGGGCAACTGCTCCTCGATCTGGAACTCCAGGTCGCCCACCTTGTTCCTGGACGCGCCGAACTCCGCGTCCCGCGGCTTCCGGTCCTCGGCGGTCACCTTGCCCGACGCGAGGTCGACGGTGGCGACCCCGACCGCCTCCTTTCGGGCGGCCTCCTCGACCTCGGGCGGCGGGGCCGCGCCGCCGGCGTAGGAGGCGTTGGCCTGCCATGCGACGGTGACCTTCCCGCCCACCGCCGCGGCCCCAATGCGGAACGACCGCCCGTGCTGCTTCTGGGTTGTGGCCCAGTCGGGCATCTTGATCGCGTCGGACGTGCCGAGCGTCTTGCCGGTGGCGGCATCGAGAGCGACAACGCGGAAGCCGTTGGGCGCCTTCTCGTCGGCGACCCACGCGACGACCGTGGTGCCGGACGCGCCGGCGAGCCGGTTCGCGGTCTTGTTCGCCCACAGCACCTTTCCCGTCGCGGCGTCGAGCGCCTCGACGCCGTCCTTGCCCCGGGCGAACACAATCCTGCCGTCCGGCGAAGCGACCACGTCCGGCCCGACCCAGTGCCCGGCGGGTGCCGGGTCCGCGGCGAGTACCGCCGCAAGCAACACGACCGACATGCGATTCCCCCGGTGCGAGTGCGAAGCAACCCGCCCCAGTGTACCCGAAGCAATCCGAGGCGGTGTAACGAGCGCGCCGGCCACTGCCACCCCCCAACACGCGGCCCGCCACTTGACAAGCGAGAAGTGAACGTGCCAACTGGTGCGACCCACTCGCTGGATTGGAGCTGCCGAACTTGACTCCCGCGCCCGCACCGATCATCCTTCAACATGGGACCACGCTCCGGCGTGCCCAGGAGATCGCGGCGCGTGGCCCCGACCCGCAATACGTTGAGCCCAACAGCGGGAGACGATGGGATCCGCCCGGGTTCTCGACCGCGAGGACGGACCGCCCGTTCGGAGTTGGATCGCCGGACCAGTACGCCCGACTCAAGGCGGCAAACTTTCCGAACGAGGGCGGACCGGCGGTATTGGAGATCGAGGTTCCCCCGGACATCATCGCGGTGCTGGAGTCCGACCCCGACGCCCGAGACGCGATGGACAGCGGCGACACTCTGTTCGATCCCCGGACCGGCATGACCGAGTTGCTGGCGGCATGGCCCCCCCTCGTCAAACGGATCATTCGCGTATGACAAGTTTGACCACGGCAGAGCGGGCGCTCGACCTGTTCCGGCAGCGGCCGGACGTCGAGAACCGTATTGACTGGATCGCGAACCAGCTTCTTGCGCTGGCCGCTGAGGGCGACGGACTGGCGCTCCGAATCGTAGCGACCGAGGCCGGGGGCCACGCCCTGGAGTGCGCCGAGTCCGGCCACGTTTCGGTCACAACGGAGGCCGGTCCCGTCCGGCTGTTTCGAACGGTTCTCGCGCGGCTCGCGAAGATGGCCGAAGAGGAGAGCGGGGCTGCGTTCAACCCTTACGGCGGGGCGCTGGTGTTCCGGCGGTGCGATATCGGGGCCGTGAGCGTCGAGTTCAGCAACGTGGCCGCGTTGCACTCGGTACGGTTCGCCAAGCGCATCTGAACTCAGCCTGACGCACTCACCACCGTCACGGTGCCGCGGCCGCCGTCGACGCGGACGGTCTGGCCGGTCTTGAGGCGCTGCGTCACGCCGGGCAGGCCGGCGACGGCCGGCAGGCCGAACTCGCGGGCCACGATCGCTCCGTGCGACAGCACGCCGCCCGTCTCCATCACCAGCCCCTTCGCGCGAACGAACAGCGGCACCCACGCGGGGTCGGTCGTCGGGCACACGAGAACGTAGCCGCCCTCGCCCGGCGGCGCGGCGGTCGGCTCGGTCAGCACCAGCGCCGGCCCCTCGACCACGCCGGCCGAGAGCGGCACGCCTTCGAGCTTGTCGCCGCCCGCGGGCTCGGGGAGCGGCCGGCCGATCGCGTCGAGGTCGTCGCTGAACAGCACCGGCGGCACTTCGAGCGACAGCTCGGCCTGCCGGCGCTTGCGGGCGACCGCGATCGGGCCGGAGAGGTCCTTGCCCGCGAGGAGGTCCGGGAGGTCGCCGGGCGTCAGGTAGAAGATGCCGCCATTGAGCCCGAACCGGCGGTCGAGTTCGACCAGCGCGCGGCGGATCACCGCGTACCCCAGCAGCAGGTAGTTCTTCCCCGCCTCGCGGAGGCCCAGATAGGTCCGCAGCCGCGTAACGGTCGCCTGGAACTGGTCTCGGGCCGGGCCGCCGATCTGCGCCTCGGTCGCGACCGCTTCCCACCGCGACTCGTCGGGCGCGCTCGGAGCTGCAGTCGCACTGCCGCCGCGAACCAGCTTGCTGAGCTCGTCGGGCACCTCGGACCACCGCGGCTGCGCGAGTTCCATCTCGTTCGTGGTGCGGTGGCCGAACTGCGCGAGGAACGCGCCGCGGTCGAGCGTGCCGGCGGCGAGTTCGCGGACCGCCTTCGCGAGGTTCGCGTCGGGCGGCGGGCTCGCGCCGAGGCTCAGCTCGCCGACCGCAATGCGCGCCCGCTCCTCGCCGAGCTTCGGAGTGAGGGTGTCGGTGAGGTTGCCCCACGCCTGGTCCGCGAACACCGTTGGCTTCAGGCTGTCGCGCGCGAAGTCGATCAGCGCCTTCTGGGTCCACACCTCGATCTCGCGGACGAGCGAAAGCGGGTCGAGCTTCGACCAGTCCTGTGCGAGTGCGGCGCGTGCCGCGGCGACGAACGGCGGCGCGACCTCCTTCGTGAACTTCTCGGCGAACGTGCCGGCCAACTCGGTGCGGACGCGCTTCTCGCGGTTGAGCTGCATCATCAGGCCGGGCAGCTTGAGCAGGCCGACGAGGCACCCGCTGCCGGCGAGCGGGTTCAGCACCGGCTTCGGGTCGAGCGCCCGCCGCGGGTCGGTCTTGAACAGCCCCATCGGGTACTCGACCGGGGGCCGCGTGAACTGCACCCGCGGCATCCGCGACAGGTTCGCCATGGGCCGGCCGGCGACGAGGTCGAACGCCGACAGCGGGCCGAGCGCCGGGTCCGGCTTCGCGCCGAGGTCGCGGTTCATCGCCCCGAACCCGCCGTCGGCCGCGAGCAGCCGCCGCACCACCGACCACGTCATCGGCGTCGGCTGTGGGAGCACCTCGCTCAGGTTGTACCGGACCCAGACGGTCCCCTTCGGCTCGGCCTTGCGCTTCAGGTCGGCGACCACCGCCCGCCGCACCTCCTCGCGCTCGGCGGCGCTCGCCACCGTGATCGGCCGCGCCTGGAGCAGAAAGAATTTCCCCGCGGCGACGGCCCACTCGACGTCCCGCGGGTCGCCGTAGAACGCCTCGACCCTGCGGCCCAGGTCCGCGAGCTGTGACACCTCGGTGTCACTCATGCAGAACCGCTGCTGGTCCGCGGGCGGGACGTGCTCCTCGCCGTCCTTGGTGACGCGGACCGACTTGAGGCCGAGGTGCTTCTCGCGCACGGTCCCGGTCGCCCGGTCGATCTTGAACCGGTCCGGCTGCACCCGGCCCGACACGACCGCCTCACCGAGGCCCCACGACGCCTCGGCGAGCATCGTCTCGCCGGTCGCGTCCATCGGGTCGCGGGTGAACAGCACCCCCGCGGCCTCGGCCGGCACGAGTTGCTGAACGACCACGGCCATCGCGACCGCGGCGGCGTCGATTCCCTGGCGGGTGCGGTACGCGACGGCCCGTTCGGTGAACAGCGACCGCCAGCACCGCTCGACGGCCTCGACGAGCCGGTCGCCGCCGACCACGCCGAGGATCGTCTCCTGCTGGCCGGCGAAGCTGGTGTCGGCCGCGTCCTCGGCCGTGGCGCTCGACCGGACCGCGACCGGCCCGCCGCCGAGTTGCTGGTAGGCCTCGATCAGGGACCGCTTGAACTCGGTGTCGGACCCGATGCCGCGCTGCGACAGCCGGCGGAACGCCTGTGTGGTCACCACGAACCCCGGCGGCACCGGGAGCCCGGCAGTCGCGGTCTTGGCGAGGCTCAGCCCCTTGCCGCCGACGTGGGCGGCCTCGGCGTCGGTGATCGCGTCGAAGAACAGAATGTGCGGCATGTCACTTCGCCTTCTTCTTCTTGAGCACGTGGCCGTCTTCGAGCACCGACCAGAGTTGGTCCCACACCGCCTCGACCGGAACCGCCTTCACGCCGCCCTCGGCCCAGGCCCGCGCAGCGGACGCCAGCACCGCGAGCGCGTCTCCGCGGACGCCGGCGTCGGACGCGGCCTGGGGCGGGCCAGAGGGGCTCGCGGCCGGGGCGGTCGCGCTGGGCGGGGGCGGGCCGGCCTGGCCGCGCTTGCGGGGGCGGCCGTCGAGCGCGTCGTTGCCGATCTCGTCGGCCCGCTTGTTCTGCTCGCGGCGGACGTGCGCGATGCGGAACTCGGCGAACCCGGCCGCGAGCTGCTTCGCCTCCCGGTACAGGGGGAGCATGTCCGGGTGCTTCACCTTGTACTCGCCGTTCATCTGCTTCACCATCAACTCGCTGTCGCTGAAGACGGCGAGCCTCGGCACCCCGAGTTCGCGGGCCAGGGCCAGCCCCTCGACGAGTGCGGTGTACTCGGCGACGTTGTTCGTCGCCTTGCCGATCACATCAGCTTCTTCGACCACGGGGAGGCCGGGCCGCGAAAGCACGACGGCGTAGGCCGCGGGGCCGGGGTTGCCGCGGGACGCACCGTCGATGTGCATCGTGGCCGTGTCGGACATTTCGCGATCCGGGGGTACAACGGCAGGGCGGGTGCGGAGAATGATGGGGATTCTAGGTGCGCGAGCGGGGGGCGGAAGCCCCTCGGACCAAATGGACGGCAACTGGCTGGTGCTCGAAACGTCGGGGCGGGCGGCGAAGCTCGGGTTCGCGCGCGGCGGTGCGGTCACACGAGCCGTCGCGCTCGACGACGCGCGCCGGCACGCCCGCGACCTCGCGTCCACCGTCGACGGCTTCCTGAAGGCCGAGGGGCTCGTGCCGCGTGACCTCACGGGCATTGTGGTGAGCCGTGGGCCGGGGAGCTACACGGGGCTGCGGGTGGGGCTGATCTCGGCGAAGGCGCTGGCCTACGCGACCGGGTGCGCGCTGGTCGCCGTGGACACCTTCGCCGCGGTCGCGGAGCAGGCACCGGCCGAGGCGCCGGGCGTGTGGGTGATCGCCGACGCGCTCCAGGGGCAGGTGTACGCTCAGCGGTTCGACCGCACCGCGACCGGGTGGGTGCCGTTCGCGGAACTCCGCATCGTCGCCGTGGACGAGTGCGTGCCGTGGCTCGCGGGCGGGGCGTGGGTGAGCGGACCCGGGGTGAAGGTGTATGCCGAGCGCCTCCCGACCGACTGCCCGCGGGTGGCCGAAGCCGACCGCGAGCCGCGGGTCGAGAGCCTCTTCGCCGTGGCGCCGCGGGTGCCGCCACTGACGCGCGAGGAGGTGTTCGCGCTCGAGCCGCTGTACCTCCGCGGCAGTTCCGCGGAGGAGAACGCGAAGTCCGTCTGAGCGGCGGCGGGGCCGACGCCGCTCAGACGGGTCAGTTGCCGGTCTTCGGGTTGACCGGCATCGGGTTGGGGAGCTCGGACCCCGGGACGACCCTCGGCCCCGGCAGCGGCACCGGGTGGCCGATCTCCGGCGGGTAGCCGACCGGTTGCGCGTACCCGGCGGGGTGCCCGCCGACCGCACACCCCGGACAGTCGGGACCGCCCCCCACCACCCCGGCCGGCCGGAACGCGGGGCCGGGCGAACACGCCGGGGCACACGGGGAGCAACTCGCCCCCTGGTGGAACCGCCAGCCCACGTTCGGGAACGCCTCCCGGAAGCAGCAACAGCCGGACGTCATCGAGACGACGCCGACGAACAGAGAGTACCATAATGCGCGGGTCTTCATCGGACCGAACCTCCTCTCCTGGAGCGCGGCAAAAAAGTAAGGAGCACCGCTCGTCCGATCCATCGGAAGCCGCCGGAATCCTTCCGTCGCTGGGCGGGCGGTAAGCCCTACCCGAATCGCGGCCGTTCCACTGCCGTCACGACACGATCATGCGCTGTCGCCGCAGGGGAGCAACCGGGCCGGGGGAGATTCAGTGGGTAGTCGGCGGAATCCAGAAGACCTGGCGCGACGGGAGAAACCCGCCGGATTGGCGAAGTGGGGAAGGGGCGTGCGGTCGTGCGGGCCGTGCGGCCTGCGGGGCATCGAGGAGGGGGCCGCGGAGACGCGGAGACACGTGGTTCTCTCTCCTTGTCTCCTTGTCTCCCCCTCTCCTTGGTCAACCATCCGCGGTCACGGCCCCGGGGGCGGGAGGAACCCCGCGGGCGGGCCGCCCTTGTCGCAGCACCCGGGCGGCGGCGCGAGGCTGTTGGAGTTCGAGCACGAGTTCTTGCGGCACCCGCACCCCGACAACGGGAGCACGGTGGCGAGGGCAAACACGGCGAGGATCAGGCGGCGGGTGAGCATCAGGTTGCTCCGTCGGTTCAGGGATCGTTGGGGCATCAACGCCGGGCGACCCGGCGAGCCGTACCGTCGGTACGACCGGCCCTCCGTACGTACAACTCTAGGGTCCGCACCCCGGTTCCGCGGCGCGAGACTTGAGCAATTTCGCCTGGAAACCTTGGGCGTTCGCGCGATTGTAGCGGTGGCGTTGAGGGAACCGGTGCGCGAACAAGGGGGAGCCGTGCGGGTTGCGCCGGTTACGCGGTCATGACAGATTCGAGCCGGTTCACCGACGTGCGAATGAAGGGGTTCGGCCCCCGCGCCCCCGTCGCCGACGTGCTCGCCGCACTCGACGCCCGGACCGCCCCGCTCCCGGCCGAAGGGGTGGCGATCGCGCGCCTCGCGGGCCGGGTCCTGGCCGAAGCGGTCGCGTCCCCGGTCGACGTGCCGGCGTTCGAGCGCGCCGCGATGGACGGCTACGCGGTCCGCGCCGCGGACACCTCCCCCGCGGGGCCGCTGCTCGTGCGCGGCGAGGCGATGCCCGCCCGCCCGTTCAGTGGAACCGTCGGAGCAGGCGATGCCGTGCGGATCACCACCGGCGCGCCGATCCCCGACGGGGCCGACGCCGTTCTGATGGCGGAACTCGCAGAACCGCACGCCGACGGCCGCGTCACGGCCCGCGAGGCGCTCGTTGCGGGAAAGCACATCGTCCGCGTGGGTGAAGACGTCGCGAAGGGCCGGGTCGTCCTCGCGGCCGGTCGCGTGCTGCGGCCGCAGGACGTCGGGTTGCTCGCGTCGATCGGCGTCGCCGCGGCCCGCGTTCACCGCCGCCCGCGGGTCGCGCTGCTGGTCACGGGGAACGAACTGCTGCCTCCGGGCGACGCGCCCACGGGCTTCCGCATCGTGGACAGCAACTCGCCGATGCTCGCGGCGCTGGTCACCCGCGACGGCGGCGAGCCGCTCCCGGTGCGCTACCTCGCCGACGACTTCGCGGTCGTGCGGGACGCGATCCGCGACGCCGACGCCGACGCGGTCCTGGTATCGGGCGGCACGTCGGTCGGCACCGCGGACCACGCGCCCGCGGCCGTGGCCGAACTCGGCGAGCTGGCGTTCCACGGCGTCGCACTGCGCCCGGCCGGGCCTTTGGGCGTCGGCTTCCTTCTGGCCCTCAGCCCGTTATCCCGCCCCATCTTCCTCCTCCCCGGCAACCCGGTGTCGTGCCTGTGCGCCTACGACCTGTTCGCGGGCCGCGTGGTGCGGCGGCTCGGCGGGCGGTCGTGGGAACTGCCGTACCGGAGCGAGACGCTGCCGCTCGCGTCGCGGGTGCCGTCGGCAACCGGCCGGACCGACTACGTTCGGGTGCGCATCGAGGGCGGGCGGGTGGTGCCGATCCTGGGCGTCGGCGCGTCGAACCTGAGTTCGGCGGTCGCGGCCGACGGGTTCGTCCTCGTGCCGCCGGAGCGCGACGAGTTGCCCGCGGGGGAGACGGTCGTGGTGTGGCGGTACGACGGGTGACCGGCCGCCCGCGACTGCCCCGCAGAGGGTGCGGCGGGATCGTTCTTCCCTGGGACCGCGGGCGTCCCGCCCGCTCTTTGGCAGCCGAAGCCCGCACAGAGCGCCGGAGTCACCGCCCTTCGCGGAGTTGGTCGGCGAGGGAGTCGTCGAGTTCCGGGGTGTCGTAAATCTTCTGCACGGTCACGTCCACGTCGTATTCGACGCGCCGGAACGTGACCGTGAGCCCGTCGACGAGCGCGTAGCACGCCCGCCAGTCCCCGTCCCGCGGTTGCCCCACCGACCCAACGTTCACGATCGTCTTACGGTGATCGAGGCGGTACACGCCGCCGAACTCGGGCGGCGAGCGGAACTGCCAGAGCGGTTCGATTACGTTGTCATCGCTCGCACGTTGGATGTATCGCTCGCGTTCTTCCGCGGTGAGGAGGGGCGGCATGAAGAACACCCCCGGAACGTGCGTGTGACCCGCGAAGCAGTACTGGTTCATCTCATCGCCGATCCGGATCATCTTCCGCGCGTTGTAAACGTCCTCGGGGAAGACGTACTCGTTCAATGGGTTCCGTGGTGAGCCGTGGACAAAGAGGAAATCGCCTTCCAGATGCGAAGGCGAGAAGCCGGCGAGTGCGTCCCACAGATCGTTCCGGCCGCTCGCTTCCATCACCTGTCGGTGCCAGAAGATGGCTCGTTCAGAGATTAGGTTGAATCCGTCTGGGTCGAACATCGCGGCCTGGTCGTGATTCCCCAGCAGTTTGACGTCCCACGCCAGCGAGCGTTCGAGGCACTCGATCGGGTTGGGACCGTACCCAAGGACGTCGCCGAGGCAGATGATGCGCGTGACGGGGTGGCGGGCGACGTCGTCGAGGACCGCGTCGAGCGCCTCAAGGTTCGCGTGGATGTCGCTCAGCACCGCCCACATTGTTCCCTCCGGCTCGTCGGTGCTTCCGGTGATTCCGGATGGTTCCGGATTGGTCGAGTTCGCTGCGGAGTGTCGCAACAATCACGCAGCTCACATCTTGTGCCAATCTGACATTGTTTCTTCCGGACAAGTGCGGTTGATTCCGGTGTTCCGGATGATTCCGGACGAGGGGTGTCCCTCTCGCCCGGAATCATTTTGAAGCCGGGTCGGCGGTCACTCCCGCGGCGGGGTCGCGTCGAAGATCCGCACGCCGCTGCCGGTCGCCACGGCGAGCTTCGAGCCGTCCGGGCTCCACGCCACCGCGGTCGCCGGCCCCGGCACTTCCAGCGTCAGCACGTCCACGCCGGTCCGCACGTCCCACAACCGCACGGTGCCGTCGGCCCCGACCGACACCAGCCGCGAGCCGTCCGGGTGGAACGCGACCCCGGTGACCCGGCCGCGGTGCCCGGCGAGGCGGCGCGCCCCCGAGCCGGTACTTGCGTCGCAGATCCGCACGACGCCGTCGGCGGCCCCGGTCGCGGCCAGTTCGCCGTCGCGGCGCACCGCGAGTGCGGTCACGTCGATCGCGACATCGGCGGCCACGGGCGGCGACTTCGCGCCGCTCCGGATGAGCCCCGTAGCGATCCGCCACTCCCACAGGCGTGCCGAGCCGTCGGGTGCGACGAACACGACCACCGAACCGTCGAGCGTGAACGCCAGTTCGCGGCACCCGGCCGGCACGCGGACGCTGGCGAGGGGCACCGCCGTTCGGGTGGCGACGACACTGAGCATGTCGTCGGTCAGGAGCGCGAGGTGCCGGGCGTCGGCCGAGAGCGCGACCCGGGCGACCGCGGGGCCGCCGGCGAGCGCGACCGCTTCGGGCGGGGCGAACAACCGCCGCCAGCGCTGCGCCAAGCCGAGTTCGCGGGCGTCCTGCTTGCTCTGCCACAGTTGGTGCGAGGCGAGGTGCCACTCCCACTCGCGGAACCGCTCGGGGCACCCGGAGAGGAGTTGGCGGGCGCGGGCCACGTTCCCGCCCCGGAGTTCCCAGAGGGCACGCTCGGTCGCCCGCACGGCGAGCGCGAACTCGGCCTCGGCCTTCGCCTCCTCCGCGTAGCCGTGCGCCGCGTCGGCCCGCTGCCGCGCCTCGCGGGCCTCTCGCAGCGCGGCCTCGGCCTCGACCCGCCGCGCGTCGGCCCGGAACCAGAGGACCGTGGCGACCGCGGCGAACGCGCCCAGCACCACCGACAGCGCCCCGAGCGCGTACGCCGGGTGCCGGCGGATCTGGTACGCGACCCGCTCGGCCGGGGTCCGCCGGGCGACGCTCACCGGCTCGTCGGCGAGGAACCGGTCGAGGTCGTCGGCCAGCGCCGCGGCGGTCGGGTACCGGTCGGCCGGGTGCTTCTCCAGGCAGTGGGCGACGACCGCGTCGAGGTCCTGGGGCACCCCTGGGGCGCGGCCCCGGACCCGCGGGGCGTCGCGGTCCGCGATCACGCGGAGGATCTTCTCGGCGGTGTCGGCCTCGAACGGGAGCCGGCCGGTGAGGCACTCGTACAGGACAACGCCCAGCGCGTGGACGTCGGTCCCCGGCCCCAGGAGCGCGGCCTGGCACTTCGCCTGCTCGGGGGCCATGTACGCGGGCGTGCCGACGGCGACCCCGGCCTGTGACGCGCCGCCCGGGAGCATCCCGCGGGCGAGGCCGAAGTCGGTCACCTTGGGCCGGAGCCGGGCCGGGGCGAGGGACACCACGGGGTACTGGGCGAACGGGTCGTCGTCGGACCGGCTGTCCTCCTTGACCCGCGCCACCTCGTCCCCGCCCATGAGGATGTTGGCGGGCTTCAGGTCGCGGTGGACGATCCCCGCTTCGTGCGCCGCCTGGACCCCCCGGGCCACCTTGGAGACGAGCGCCGCGGCCGCCCGGGGCGGGAGCCGGGGGCACTCCTTCAGCAGCGCCGCGAGCGACCCGCCGGCGACGTACTCCATGACGAGGTACGGGCGGTCGTCGGCCTGGCCGAACGCGTGGACTTGCACGACGTTGGGGTGCTGGATCGCCGCCACCGCCTCGGCCTCGCCGAGGAACCGGATCCGGTCGTCGACCTCGTCCGCGTCGGTGCAGATCATCTTCACCGCGACGAACCGGTTGAGCGCCGCCTGCCGGGCCTTGTAGACCACGCCCATCCCGCCGCGGCCCAACTCGCCCACGATTTGGTACCCGGGCACGTCGGGCCACGGCTCGGGGCGCGGCACGCGCGGCACGAGGTCCGGCGACGTGGACGTGGTGTCGGGGAGCATGCGGCGGCCTTCGGGCTGCGGGGCGGGAGACGTAGCTGGAGTATGACCGATCCGCCCGCCCGGCACCACGTCGGCCGGCCGCCCGCGGGCCGCGGGCGTAAAACACCTCTTGCGGGAACCGGCTCCCGCGTCCGAGGTCCGACCCCGCGGGTCCACGCATGCTCCTGCTCTCGTGCACGAACGTATCCCGGGGCTACGACGCCACCCCGCTGTTCGACGACGTGTCGTTCGAGATCCACGTCGGCGAGCGGGTCGGGTTCGTCGGCCCGAACGGGGCCGGGAAGACGACGCTCCTGAAGTGCCTCGCGGGGATCGACGAGCCCGACTCGGGGAAGATCACGCTCCACGCCGGCGCGCGGCTCGGCACCCTAGTGCAACTCGCCGAGTTCCCGCCGGGCCGCACGCTGTTCGACGAGGCCAAGAGCGCGTTCGACGAACTCATGGCCACGCAGCTCGAGTTCGAGCGGGTCGGCGAGGAACTCGCGGCCTGCACCGACGAGACGAAGCACAAGCAACTCGGCCAGAGGTTCGACCGGCTCACCGAGATCCTGCGGCACCACGACGCCTTCGAACTCGACCACAAGGTCGAGAACGTGCTGAGCGGCCTCGGGTTCAAGGCCGCGGACTTCGGCCGCGACGCGAACACGTTCTCCGGCGGCCAGCAGCGGCGGCTCCTGCTCGCCAAGTTGCTCCTCTCGGCCCCGGACGTCATGCTCCTCGACGAGCCGAGCAACCACCTCGACATCGACACCACGCGGTGGCTCGAGAACTACCTGTGCCAGCAGCCCGAGGGGATGCTGATCGTCAGCCACGACCGGTACTTCCTCGACAAGGTGACGAACAAGACGTTCGAGCTGCACCAGCGGAAGATCACCAGCTACCCGGGGAGCTTCCACCAGTACGTGCGGCTGCGGGACGAGCGGTACGAGCGGCAGTTAAAGGAGTACGAAGCCCAGAAGGAGTACATCGAGAAGCAGGAGGAGTACATCCGCCGGGCGCACTACGGGCAACTCGCGAAGCAGGCCCAGTCGCGGGTGAAGGCGCTCGACAAGGTCGAGCGGGTCGAGCAGCCGACCAAGGTGGCCGGCCCGCACATCCGGTTCAGCGAGGTGACCCGCTCGGGCGACAACGTGTTCCACGTCGAGGACCTGGAGAAGCGGTACGGCGACAAGGTGCTGTTCACCGGCCTGAGCTTCGACGTGCCCCGCGGCAAGCGGCTCGGCATCATGGGGCCGAACGGCTGCGGCAAGACGACGCTCCTGAAGATCCTGCTCGGCGAGGAGGAACCGACGGCGGGCGAGGTGCAGCGCGGGCACCTCGTGTTCCCCGGCTACCTCGACCAGCACCTCGCGCTGCTCGACCCCGAGAAGTCGGTGATGCGGGCGGTCTGGCCCGACGCCGACCCGGAGCACACCGAGCAGAAGATGCGCGACCTGCTCGGCGGCTTCGGGCTCCAGGGCGAGATCGTCGAGCAGCAGGTGAAGTTCCTCTCGGGCGGCGAGCGGTCCCGGGCGGCGCTGGCGAAGTTGACCGTCAACGGCGCGAACATCCTGGTCCTCGACGAGCCGACCAACCACCTCGACATCTGGGCGTGCGACTCGCTCGAAGAGGCGCTCAAGGCCTACGAGGGCACGGCGATCGTCGTGAGCCACGACCGGTACTTCCTGAACCGCGTCGTGGACCTGCTGATCGTGTTCAACAACGGCACCACCGAGGTCGTGTACGGCAACTACGACACCTACGAGTTGCTGCGGAAAGCGCGTGAAGAGGCCGACGCGGAGAAGGCCGGCCGCGACCGCAAGCGGCCCGAGGCGGCCCTGACCCGCGACGCCGGCGGGGCCGGCAAGCCGGCGAAGCGCAAGCGGCAGTACCCGTACCGCAAGGTGACCGACCTGGAGGCCGACATCGCCACCGCCGAGAAGCAGATCGCCGACCTCGAAGCGGCGATGCAGTCGCCCGACGTGTACAAGGACGCGACCCGCGTCCGCGACACGATGAAGGACCTGGAGGCGACCAAGAACGCCCTCGCCCGGCTGTACCTGCACTGGGAGGAGGCGGTAGAATTGAACGGGTAGCCCGACCCCGAGTGAGGTGCGACCGATGAGCGAAGCAACCCCCCCCGAGCCCAGCGCGGATGTGCCCAAGTTGCTGACGGACGTCCTTGGGCGGTTGAACGCACTGGAACGGGAAGTCGCGGCCCTGCGAACTGAGCGGACGTCGCTCGGCTCCCTGGTGCCGTACACCCCGCCAACAGAGGAAGAACTGCAAGACATGCTCCACGGCCCGCGTGGGCAACCAATTCTGCAAGTGATTGAGGAGTACGAGCGGAAGTACCTCGGGAGGTGACTGCCGTGTCGCAACCGAACTTCGAGGTCGCCCACTCGCGAGCCGTGCTGGAAGAGTTCCGGCAGGTTCTCGACCACGCGCGAGACGGGGGTGTGCTTCCGATCGCGCTCCGGGCCAGCCGCTGGATCATGGAAGAACTCGCCCTGACCCCGCTGGAGTTCGGCGAATCTCGCGAGTACCTCACGCACCTGGACCTGTTCCTCCGGATCGGCTTCGCCGGTCCACTCTATGTCGAGTTCGCGGTCAACCTCCCCAACCGGATCGTGTTCATCCGCCGGTTCGGGTTCAGTCCGTCCAAGTAGCCGCTTCCCTTCAGTCCTCACCGGCGTTTCAGGCTTCGCGGCTGACGGCGGCGCGGGTTCCCCTTGAATCCGGGCGGTGTCCAGAATCTAATCTCAGGTGCCCGTCACGGAGGACGCCGCCGATGCTCACCCAGGTTCTCAACCGCCTCGCCGCGCGCACGGCGCTCCCCTCGGCACTCGTACCCGCCGCGCCGCGGCCCGCTCCGAGCCCCGACGCCGGGTTCGACGCGCTCCCCCGCCTCGCACAACTCGCTGCCGACCTCGCCGCGGTCCCCGAGCGCACGCAACAGCGCTGGGGCGAGCCGGCGGTGTTCTTCTTCGACGCCCGGCGACAGGCCGAACTCGAAGCGGCCCGCCCCGCGACGCCGGTGGCGGACCCGTTCGCGGACCTCGCGCCCCGCATCACCGCGGAAGTCTCGGCGCTGTGCGCCTCGCCCGAGGTGCGCCGGGTCGCACGCGCCACGGCCGGCTTGCGCGAGGCCGCACTCGCGCTCGCGCCGGCGTGCGCGGCCGCCAAGGATCTGGCCGAGTTGCTCGCGGTTCCGGACGACGAGGTCGTAACCGTGCTGCACCCGGCGCTCGGCCGCGGGTTCCGCTGCGTGGTGCGGGGGGTCGCGGACGCCGGCCAGTTCCACCTCCTGATGCTCGACGCGGCCGCCGACCTGCTCCCCGGGCCGCGCCCGATGCAGCGGTTCGTGGCGGCGTGCCGCGACGCGAACCCGACCAGTGCGGCCGGCGTGACCATGCTCGCCGAGGCCCGGTTCCAGATGTACGCGGCCGGCGCGCTGCGGGCCGGCGGCACGCTCCCCGACGGGTTCGGCGGCAGCGACCACTGGCTCTGGCCGCACACCCCGCTGGCCGCTGTCCCGGCGGTCGGCGGCGAACGGGTCGTGCTCCTCGGCCCGCCCGCCTACCGCGCGACCTGGGAGGTCGCCCGCCGCTTCCCGGCGATGCCGGCCGAGGTGCGGTTGATTGAAACGCTCGACCCCACACAGGTGACCGAGCGACTCGCGGCGCTCTGCTCAAAGTAGGCCCGCTCCCGGCGCTGGTATTCGCCCCACTCTGAAGGTATGCTCACGGCACCTGCCCTCCCCCTCGGAGCCCCGCCGTGCGCCTCTTCATCACGCTGAGTGCCGTTCTCATCGCCGCCCACGCCGCCGCAGCAACCGAACCCGAGCACGCGCCGGTGTTCGTCTCCGGTGAGGGCGGCTACCACACCTACCGCATCCCGGCGGCGATTGTCGGCCCGAAGGGCACGCTCCTCGCGTTCTGCGAGGCCCGCAAGGGCGGCCAGGGCGACGCCGGCGACATCGACCTGGTCCTCAAGCGCAGCACCGACGGCGGCAAGACCTGGGGCAAGGCGCAGGTGGTGTGGGACGACGCCGCGAACACCTGCGGGAACCCGTGCCCGGTCGCCGACGCCAAGACCGGCACGATCCACCTCTTGATGACGCACAACCTCGGCACCGACAGCGAGTCGGCGATCGTGAGCGGCAAGAGCAAGGCCGGTCGCACCGTCTGGGTCAGCACCAGTACCGACGACGGCGAGACGTGGTCGAAGCCGACCGAGATCACGAAGGACGTGACGAAGACCGGGTGGACGTGGTACGCGACCGGCCCCGGGGTCGGCGTCCAGCTCAAGAGCGGCCGGCTCCTGGTCCCGTGCGACAGCAAGAGCGAGGGCGGGAAGGTGCGCGAGTCGCACGTCATCTACAGCGACGACGGCGGCAGGGCGTGGAAGCTCGGCGGGGTCGCCGGGCCGGACTGCAACGAGTCGCAGGCGGTCGAACTGGCCGACGGGTCCGTGATGCTGAACATGCGGACCTACGCCAAGAACAACCGGCGGTTCGTGGCGCTCAGCACCGACGGCGGCCAGACGTTCTCGAAGCCCGTCGAGGACAAGGCGCTGCTCGACCCCGTGTGCCAGGGCAGCATCCTGCGGTTGCCCGGCGACAAGGGCGGCATCTTGTTCTCGAACCCGGCGAGCACGAAGCGCGAGAAGATGACGGTGCGGCTGAGCCGCGACGAGGGGAAGACGTGGCCGGTGGCGAAGGAACTGCACGCGGGACCGGCGGCGTACTCGTGCCTCGTGGCGCTGCCCGGCGGCGACGTCGGGCTCCTGTACGAGCGCGGCGACAAGAACCCGTACCAGACGGTCACGTTCGCCCGCGTCCCCCGCGCGTGGCTCACGGGGGAGTAATTCCGGAGGCAAGTCTCTGGTGGGGGCCGCCCTCCGCGGCGGCCCGCCAACCAGTTCGTGCGCATCCCAAGTGGATTTCAACTGACCGAGGGTACGAAACCAAGAAACCCGGTCGTAGGGCCGGCTACGCCGGGCGAAGCCGCGCGGAGTGTTTCAAGTACGGCCGGCACAGCCGGCCTCACGACGGGTTCTGTCCGGTGGTCCTGAACTCGAGTACCGACCAGGGGGCACCATGCTCACAGTCTCAGCCAGAGCGATCGGCCGCAAGAAGCCGATCGTCAGTGACTTCTCCGTTCCCGTTCCGGGCGGTGCCGCGGGCGGGGTTCTGCTCCTCCGCGACGTGATCGAGCACGTCGTCCGTCAGGAGGTGGCCGCGTTCCGGGACCGCCAGGCCGAGCGCCGGTTGTTCCGCGCGCTGACCGCCAAGCAGATCGAGGACGGCGTGGCGACCGGCAAGGTCGCGGCGGGGGCCAGCGATCTCGACCAGGCGGTCGACGCCGACCGGGCGGTCGCGACGGCACTGGAGGCCTTCGCCGACGGGTTGTTCATGGTCGTCGTGGACGACGCGGAACACCGGGACCTGGACGCCGCGGTGCCGCTTGCCCCGACGAGTCGGCTTACGTTCATCCGACTCACCATGCTCGCCGGAGGCTGACCCGTGCTGAAGCCCGACCTCGCCCGCCAGCAACTCGGAAAGCTGACCTCGAAGCGGCATCGGCAGGCCCGCATCGCCCGCGTGCAGAAGCTCCCGAAGCCGCTCGCGGCCGCGGGGCTCGGCGCGTTCGGGCTGCTCCCGACCGGGTCGCCGCCCGCGGACTGGGGCGAGCGGCGGAAGCTCGAAGCGGCGTCGGCCGCGCGCCTCGGCGGCGACCCGAAGGGGCGGACGAAGGTGCTCGCCGCGCTGTTTCCGACGATCCACGCCGACGTGGAGGCCGGCTGGCAACTGAAGGGCCGCGTGCCGTACACGGCGGGCTCCAGCCGCCGCGGGTTCCGCGCCCCCAACCGGCCCGAGGTCTACGCGGCCGCCCGGCAGGCGTACCTGGAGTCGCTGTTCGACGAACTCGGGGACGTGCCCGACGACGTGCTCTCGGCCGAGTGGGTCGCGGCGTGGGCGGTCCACCTCGGCTACCGGACCGACGAGTTCGGCGCGCTGCTCGCCGGGGTGATCGACGCCGGCGGGCCGTCCGCCGAGAGCGTGTTCACCACCCTGAAGGATTGCGCGGCGAACCGGCACGAGATCGGCGGGCCGGGCGGCCACGCGCTGCGCGGGCTGTTGTGCAGCGCCCGCACGGACGCCTGGGAGTTCTGCGAGAACCTGCTCCTCGCGGCGCAGCGGCAGGAGGGGCTCCGCCAGACGATCCTCGAAGCCGTCGACGAGGCGCACCCCGGGGCGTTCCGGCGGATGGTCGCGCTCGTGCTGGACCAGAACCTCGTCCGGTTCGCGTCGGTCGCGCGGGCCGTCGGGGTCTGGTTCGGCGAGGAGGAGGAGGTCGAAAACGCCAAGAAGCTCAAGGCCGATTTGCAGGCCTGCCGCGACCTGCTCGGGAACCCCGCGGCCCGGAAGAAGGCGGTCGACAAGGGCGACGCCGCGGCCGCGTACCGCGGGCTGTGGGCGATGGCCTACGAGGACGCGGAGGTGGCGGTGAAGGCCGCGACCCCGCTCCTCAAGGACAAGGACGCGGCGCGGCGGTTCGCGGCGGTCAAGTTGATCGACGAGAGCGGCCTGCCCGAGGCCGCGCAGCTCCTGCTCCCGCTCCTCGCTGACCCCGACCTGCGGGTGCTGAGTTCGGTCCTCAGCTTCTACAACTCCGCGTCCCACGGCGCGGACGACGCGGCGGCGCAGGTTCCGAAGGATCTGTTCGAGCGGCTCGAACAGGTCGTCCCGAAGCTCCCGGTAAAGTCCAAGGAACTGAAGCCGCTCGTTCCCCACTGGCCGGTGATGGACCTGAGCCAGGAGGACGCGGCCGACCTGCTGACCGACTACCTCGGGGCGCGCCCGGCCGAGCGGCTCCTGCCGCACCTCCCGGCGATGAGTGAGTACCGCCGCGTGCAGGCGCTCGCCAGGCTGTGCGAGCCGCGGACGCTGACGACCAAGGTCCGGCAGACGCTCCTCGCGATCGCCGGCGAGCCGAACCGGTACGTCCGCGAGGCGGCGCTGAAGTACCTGAAGAAGTCGAAGCTCGCCGAGGACGAGGTGCGGACCCTCGAGGGCTACCTCACCCGCAAGACCGCCGACTTCCGCCGCGGCGTGTTCGGGTTGCTCCTCAACCGCCCCGACAAGCTCGTGGTCGGCACCATCGACCGGTTATTGGCGGCCGGGGACGCGAACCAGCGGGCCGCCGGCATCGAACTCGCGCGGCGGATGGTCGACGGCGAGCGCATGGCCGAGCCGGTCCGCGAGCGGCTCCGCGACTACCGCGAGGGGAAGGGGACGCGACTCGCCGCGGCCGAGGCCGCCGCCATCGAGGTCGTGCTCGACCCGGCGAGCCGCCCGCCGACGCTCGACGACGGCCTCGGGCTGTTCGACCCCGCCGACCGCACCCCCGCGACCGAACCCGAGAAGCGGAAGGTCAAGTTCGTCACCCCGGCGGCGGTCGCGTTCCTGAAGGAACTCGACGAGTTCATCCACGAGCACCGCGACGCGACGTTCCTCTTCGCCCGCAACAAGACCGCCCCCGAGGAGAAGGTGCTCGGCTCGATTCAATACCGGTGGCACTTCCCCGGGATCGACGGGGCGCTGACCGCGGAGCAGGACCGCGCGAACCTCCCGCTGCTCGACCTGTGGGACGGCTGGTGGAAGAACCGCTCGGCGCGAACGCGCGACGCCGACGGGTTCGAGTTGCTCCGCGCGATCGCCCTGCCCACGGTCGAGGTCCGCGAGGGCGAGGAGGACACCGATTGGGACGACGATGACGACGACGACCTCGGCGGCAAGAAGCCGTCGCCGGCCCAGGCCGCGTACCGCAAGTTCCGTGAGCAAGTCGTTCACCCGGAACCGGTGCCGCTCCGGTACGAGGACCTGGTCGCGCAACTGCTCGACTGGTTCGCGAAGCTCTACCGGCCGGCCGGCGCGAGCGACTTCCTACTCGACGCGGCCGAGACCGTGCTCGCCCTCGTCCCGCAGATCGTGATCGACCAGACCCCGCTCGCCGCGGCCGGTGGCGACGGGGCCGACGAGGACGGCGACGACGGTGACGACGCGAGCGCGATCGAGTGGCGCACGGACGACGCGCTCCAGACGTGGCTCCGGCTCGCGGAGGCGAACCAGGAGGCCGCGGCCCCGGACTGGACCCCGGAGCACGACGCCCGCCTGTTCCAGTTGGAGCGCTGGCGCGACGAGCCGGTCCCCGGCGCGCGGCGGCTCCGGCCGCACCTGTCGCACCTGCTCCCCGCCTACGCCGCCGGGGCCGCCACCCTCGCGGACTTCCAGAACCACCTCATCGGCCCGCGGACCCGCGAGCGCTGGGGCACGTCGTTCGACTCGCTCGAGGCGCTGACCTCCCCCAACGCCGACGCCCTCTACCCGGTGTTCGCGTCGCGGCCGGAACTGAAGCAGGCGGTGAGCGAGGTCGTCGCCCGCGTCACCGAGGTCGAACTGAACCGCGGGGAGACCCCGTCGGCGGCGACGCACGCGGCGAACAGCATCAAGCAGCTCTTCGGCCGCGAGACGCTGTTCAAGCTGACCGCGGCGCTTGGGAAGCACGGGTTCGGCAAGACGGCCCGGTGGGGCGAGAGCGAGAACAAGCCGGCCGTGCTGACCGGGCTGATCCAGAAGTGCCTGCCGCTGCCGGGCGACACGCCCGAGGCGTTCGCGGCCGCGGTGAAGGACGCCGTCGCCGCCGGGCAGTTCGAGACCGAGCGGGTCGTCGAACTCGGGCTGGTGAACCCGCGCTGGGTCGAGCACGCCGCGGCCGCGGTCGGCTGGCCCGGCTACGCGGAGGCCGTGTACTGGTTCATGGCGCACACCGAGAACCGCTGGGAGGGCGAGTTCAACAGCGACGACGATGACGAGGACGATGACGACGCGCCGGAGGGCAAGAAGGCGAAGCCCGATACGCAGTGGCAGACGATCCTCAAGGCCCGCACGAACCTCACCGCCGAGCAGCGGGCCGACGGGCTCATCGACGTGGCGTGGTTCCACAAGGCCTACGCCGAGGTCGGCAGCGCGGCCCGCTGGGACGCCATCGAGGCCGCGGCGAAGTTCCTCGGCTACGGGCAGGCGCACAAGAAGGCGGCGCGCCTCGCGGACGTGCTGCTCGGCAAGACCAAGAAGAAAGACCTGGTCCAGGCCGTCCGCACGAAGTTCCTCAAGGAAGCGGTCCGGCACCTCGGGCTGCTGCCGCTGCCGGACGACCCCGCGAAGCGGGAGGCCGAACTCGCGGACCGGTACAAGGTGCTGAAGGAGTACGAGCGGTACGCCCGCGGGCTGAGTTCGCTCTCGAAGGAGCCGGCGATCCAGGCCGCCCGCCTCGGGCTCGAGAACCTCGCCGTCACCGCCGGGTTCGCCGACCCGGTGCGGCTCGAATGGGCGGTCACCGCCCGCGAGGTCGCCGACCTCGTGAACGGGCCGGTCACCGTGTCGGTGAAGGACGCCGCGGTGAGCCTGAGCCTCACCGCCGCCGGGGACGCGGACCTCGCGTTCACCAAGGGCGGCAAGCCGGCGAAGGCGCTGCCGGCCGACGCGAAGAAGAGCCCGAAGGTCGCCGAACTGCTGGAGCGCAAGAAGAACCTGAGCCGCATCGCCGCGAGCACGAGGCGGTCGCTCGAACAGGCGATGTGCGCCGGGGACCGGTTCCGCGCGGCCGAGTTGAAGGCGCTTGTGGAGCACCCCCTCGTGCGGCCGCTCCTCGAGCGGCTCGTGCTCAAGACTCGGGCGGGGATGGGCTACCCCGCGAGGGGCGGCAGTTCGCTGAAGAGCTGGGACGGGACGCCGGTCGCCGTCGGGGCCGCCGACGAGTGGACCGTCGCGCACCCGCTCGACCTGCTCGCCGCTGGCGACTGGCACGAGTGGCAGGGCGAGTGCTTCCGGGCCGAGCGGAGCCAGCCGTTCAAGCAGGTGTTCCGCGAGGTCTACGTGCCGACCGCGGCCGAGGCGGAGGACGGCGACAAGTCGCGCCGGTACTCGGGGCACCAGGTGAACGAGCAGCAGGCGAACGCGCTGCTCGCGGCCCGCGGGTGGTCAACGCGGGACGGCATCAGCAAGCTGTTCCGCGGGGCGAACCTCGTCGCGAGCGTGGAGCTCGACCACGGGTACTCGACCCCGGCCGACGCCGCGGCCCCCGCGGTCCGCGAGGCCGTGTTCCACCGCCGCGGCGACTGGAAGACGCTCCCGCTCGCCGAGGTTCCGAAGCCGATCTTCAGCGAGGTGATGCGCGACCTCGACCTGGTCGTGAGCGTCGCGCACGTCGGCGGGGTCGACCCCGAGGCGACGCAATCGACGGTCGCGATGCGGGCCGACCTCGTCCGCGAGACGTGCCGGTTGCTGAGGCTGGGGAACGTGAAGCTCGACAACAAGCACGCGCTGATCGAGGGCGCGTACGGCCGGTACTCGGTCCACCTCGGGAGCGGGGTGGTCCACAAGCAACCGGGCGGCTCGCTGTGCGTCGTGCCGGTAAACGCACAGCACCGCGGGCGGCTGTTCCTGCCGTTCGCCGACGACGACCCGCGAACGGCCGAGATGGTCTCGAAGGTGCTCCTGCTGGCCCGCGACACTGAGATCCAGGACCCGTCGATCCTTTCGCAGATCGTCGCGAAGTGATCGGCACCGGGGCGCTGCGACCCGGCGGGCGGGTCTGCTCCTCTGTAGCCGGCCTCTGTGAGGCCGCTACTGTGCGAGTCCCCAAGCACCGGCCTCACAGAGGCCGGCTACAGTGAGAAATTAACCGGACGCGGCTTCAACTCGCCCCGCTCGGGCGGTTGACGCCGATGCCCGGGTCGTAAGAGAACACGGTGTTCAGGATGTCGTTCACGAGGTCCACTCGCTCGAGCTCGGTGCGATCCGGGAACTCGTGTTCGAGGAACATCCGCAGCGCGTGGAACGTCTCCGCGCCGCGCTGCGGGGCGTGCCGCTCCTGGGCCTGTTCGTCCGCCCGGCGGGCCGCGTTGCAGCACTGGCGGGCGTCGCGCCCGGGGTACCCGTGGTAGATCCGGAGCGTGCCGTTGGTCACGATCTCGACGACCAGCCCGCCGAGGACCCACGACTTCCAGTCGCCGCCCGGGTTCTTCGCCCAGGCCGCGTCCGCGGGCACCCCGTGGTGCGGGCCGCCCTCCAGAACGATCGGCTTGTTGCAGTGGTCGCACAGCAGCGGGCCGCCGCCGGTGCCCATCGTCGCGAGGGGGCGAACGGGGGTCGGCCCGGACCCGCTCGTCGCCCGCGCCACCCGGTCGGCGTAGGCCCGGTGCGGGCGCAGCTCTGCCACCTTCGCGAGGTACGCCCGGTAGATTTCGCGGGCGGCCGAGTGGTCCGGGGCGGCCGGTGGCGGCGGCTCCGGCGGGTCCGCCTCGGCGGCCGAACCGATCTCCCTCAACGCGGCGTCGACGAGCGGCAGGTCGAGTTGCGCGCGGAGTTGATTGATGACCTCCAGGTCGGCGCGGCGGGCGACGAGCGGCTGGCCAGGGTAGTCCGCCTCGTAGACCCGCAGCGTGCGGCGCAGCTCCTCGGACATCTCCGCCCCCTTGGCCCGCTCCGTGCCGGAACGCGCGCATTATCCCCCGCACCACCCCGCCGTTCAACCGCCGTTGATTCAGTGACCGGTGCGGCGCGACCCGGGTTCGCCGCCGATTGGTTCTCGTAGCCGCGCGCCCCGTCGGGTACAACACGTCGAACTGCCCCGCTCTCTCGGAGGTTCTCCCGTGACCCGCACCCTCTTCGCGCTCGCCGCGGTTCTCGGACCGGCCCACGCGCCGGCCGCGGCCGCCGACCCGCTCGCCGGCAAGAAGCCGAACGTCGTGTTCATCCTGACCGACGACCAGGGGTACGGCGACGTGTCGGCCCACGGGAACCCGGTGCTCAAGACGCCGAACCTCGACCGCCTGCACGCCGAGGGGGTCCGGTTCACCGACTTCCACGTGAGCCCGACGTGCTCGCCCACCCGCTCGGCGCTGCTCACCGGCCGGCACGAGTTCAAGAACGGCGTCACGCACACGATCCACGAGCGCGAGCGGCTCACGCTGAAGGCGACCACGCTGCCGCAGGTGCTGAGGACCGCCGGGTACACGACCGGCATCTTCGGCAAGTGGCACCTCGGCGACGAGCCGGACCGGTGGCCCGACAAGCGCGGGTTCGACGAGGTGTACATCCACGGGTGCGGGGGCATCGGCCAGAGCCACGCGGGCAGTTGCGGCGACGTCCCGGGGAACTCGTACTTCGGCCCGACGGTCCTCCACAACGGCACGTTCGAGAAGACCACCGGGTACTGCACCGACGTGTTCTTCGCGCAGGCGACCAAGTGGATCGAATCGGTGAAGGGCAAGGACAAGCCGTTCTACTGCACCATTGCGACCAACGCGCCGCACGCGCCGCTCGACGTGCGCGCCGAGGACGAGGCCCGGTACAAGGACAATGTGAAGCAGCCGAACGTCGCCAAGTTCTTCGGCATGATCGCCAACATCGACGACAACGTCGGGCGGCTGCTCGACCAGCTCAAGGCGTGGGGGCTGGAGAAGGACACGCTCGTGATCTTCATGAACGACAACGGCGGGACCGCGGGCGTGCCCCTCTTCAACGCTGGGATGCGCGGGTCGAAGGTCACACCGTGGCTCGGCGGCACGCGGGCGGCGTCGTTCTGGCGCTGGCCGGGCACGCTCGCGCCGGCCGACTGCGACCGGCTCGCCGCGCACGTCGACTTCCTCCCGACCCTTGCCGAACTCGCCGGCGCGAAGCTCACCGAAGATGTGGCGAAGCAGGTCGAGGGCCGCAGCCTCGTGCCGCTGCTCCAGACCCCGAAAGCCGAGTGGGCCGACCGCACCCTGTTCACGCACGTCGGCCGGTGGCCCAAGGGGGCGAAGCCAGACGACCACAAGTTCGCCGGGTGCGGCGTCCGCACGAAGCCGTGGCACCTCGTCTCGGCCGGGAAGGGCACGGGCGGGTGGGAGCTGTTCGACGTGGCGGCCGACCCCGGCGAGCAGGCGAATGTCGCCGACAAGCACCCCGACGTGGTGAAGAAGCTCGCGGCCGAGTACGACGCCTGGTGGGCGTCGCTGCCGCCGTACCTCGTCAACGAGGACGCGGTGCCGCCCAAGGAGAACCCGTTCAAGGAGCTGTACTGGAAGCAGTTCGGCAAGCCGAAGAAGGAGTGACCCGAATCTCGCCCGGTCCGCACGCCATCAAGGGGACTCCGTTCCATGCGATCTCTTGGTCACGCACTGGTGCTAGTGGTTTTGACCGTGGCTTCCGCGAGTTGCGGCAAGCAGAACACCGACGCCGATGGCGGGTCAGCGCCGACCCCGGCACAGGCCGCGGCCCCGGCCACGCCGCAGGCGACTTTGGCCGACGTGCTGGCCGCCGACGCCAAGTTGTGGGCGGCGACCGCCGAGCAGCGTCGGACGGCGCAGGCGAAGCGACACCAAAGCGAAGCCGACCTCGCCGCGGCGATGCGGAAGAAGAAGCAACCGGCGACGATCCCGACCGAGGTCGTCGGTGAGGTGAACCTGTACCGGAAGATCCCCACGGGGAGTTCGTTCGGGACGATCGCGGCCTTGAGCCCGGACGGGACGCGGATCGTCATCGCCGAAACGGACCTGAGCTTCACGGACAAGAAACGGTGGCACCGCGTCGTCGAGTTGGTCTCGCACGGCGAAGTCTGCCGCTTCGACGTCGGGGACGGCGGCGTCATCGGGGCGGGCGTGGTGTTCTCGTCCGATGGCGGCCTGCTGGCTACGGGCCGACCCAACAATCAGGTCAGCGTGTGGGACGCGGCAAAGGGCACGCTCCGCAGCCGCGTCGATGTGGGCGGGTACATTTGGTCCCTGGCCCCGTTCCCCGACGGCACCGGGTGGGCCGCGAGCGTCGAGGGGAGCCCGGTCAAGATCGACGCGACCGGCGCGGTGGTCAAAACGTACGGGCCGCGGGCCGTCCACGCGGCCTACCCGACCGTCTCACCGTCCGGTGCGGTGGTCGCCGCGTACACGAGATCGGGGCCTCCGGCGAAGCAGACTGAGTCCCTATCCGTTTGGGACGCGGCGACGGGGGCCCGCCTCACCGAGTTCGAGTTGCAAGGACTCAGCGGCTCCAAGATCATGTTCGCGCCGGACGGCCGGACCCTGTACTCGCACGAGAACGACGTGGTCGTGGCCTGGGACCTTTCGACGGGATCGTCGCGCGTGGTCGTGCGGGCCAAGAACATGGGCCGCCCGGCGCTCTCACCGGACGGGGAGGTCCTCGCGTACTACTCGGACCCCGATTTGGTCGTTCACGAGGTGGGGTCCGGCAGGCAGCGCCGGCTCCGCACGAAAGCGTATTGGCCGGATTCCAACCCGGTCTTCTTCCCGGGCGGAACCCTGCTGGCCACCACGTCCAACTCGTACTTTGTTGTCTGGGACCTGGCCCTCGCGCGGCCGAAGAAGGAGTGACGCGGCGGGGCGCGGCTCACTTCGCGGCTCACTTCGCGGCCGCCGCCTTCGCCCGGTCGCGGACGAACCGCACGAGCAGCGGGAACCCGGGCTCGGCCATGCCGCCGTGGTCGTAGCCCTGGAGTTCGAGCAACTCGACGTCCTTGTGCCCGACCTCCTTGAGCATCCGCCAGAAGTACGCCGTCTCCTCGTACCGGCCGGTCATCTCCTTGTTGCGGTCGCCGCTGAGGAGCAGGACCGGCGGCGCGTCCTTGCGGACGTGGTACAGCGGGGCCATGTCGTCGATCACCGGCCGCGTCTTCTCGATGCCGCGCTCGGCCCGCACCGCGAAGTGCGTGATCGACTGGCCGCTGAACGGCACCAGGCCGGCGATCTCGTCGGCGTCGATCTTGTGGGCCTTGAGCCACCGCTTGTCGAGGCCGACCATGCTCGTGAGGTAGCCGCCGGCGGAGTGCCCCGAGACGAACACCAGCTTCCGCGACCCGCCGTACTTCTCGGCGTTCTCGAACGCCCAGGCCACGGCGGCGGCCGCGTCCTCGACGTACTCCGGGGCCTTCGCCTTCGGGGCGAGCCGATAGTTCGCGGCGACCACCACGAGCCCCTTGTTGGCGAGCGCCGCCGGGACCGCCTTCGACCCGGCGATCAACCCGCCCCCGTGGAACCACACCACGACCGGTGCGCCGGTCGCGCCGGCCGGGTAGTGGACGTCGAGCTTGCACCGCTCCCGCATCGCGTCGGTCAGCCCGTCGCCCGTGCGGTACGGGACGTCTTTCTCCGTCTTGTGACTCGCAACGGGCGGCTTGTCCTGGGCGGTCCCCGCCGGGGCGATGAGCGCGAGGATGGTGAGCGCGAGAGCGAACGTCCGACGCATTGCGGCACCTCGATCAGAGAGTGATACCGGCGGGAGTTGTGGTACGCTACCCGGAGTCGCGGCACGGGGACAGTGCCGCGGCACCCGAACGCACCGAGAACACCGATGAACCGGCTCGTCCTGGCGGTCCTGCTCTGCGGCCCGACTCACTCCGTCGCGCTCTCGCAGTGGCAGCCGCAGGCCATCAAGACCGACGCCGACTTCCGCGGGCTCAGCGTGGGGAGCGCGACCGTCGCGTGGGTGAGCGGCACGAAGGGCACGTTCGGCCGCACGACCGACGGCGGCAAGACGTGGTCGGTCGGCACCGTGCCGAACGCCGACACGCTCGACTTCCGCGACGTCGAGGCGTTCGGCGAGGACACGGCCTACCTGATGAGCGCCGGGCCGGGCGACGGCTCCCGCATCTACAAGACGACCGACGGCGGCAAGACGTGGGCGCTGCAGTTCACGAATGCCGAGCCCAAGGGGTTCTTCGACGCACTCGCGTTCTGGGACGAGAAGCACGGGATCGCGCTGAGCGACCCGGTCGACGGGCGGTTCCTCCTGGTCACCACCGACGACGGCGGGAAGACGTGGACCACACTTCCCGAGAAGCGCCGGCCCGAAGCGCTGCCCAACGAGGGGTGCTTCGCGGCGAGCGGCACCTGCCTCGTGGCCCGCGGCGCGCGCGACGTGTGGTTCTGCACCGGCGGCGGCAAGGCGGCGCGGGTGTTCCGGTCGAGCGACCGCGGCGCGACCTGGGCCGTCACCGAGGCGCCGCTCCTCGCCGGGGTCGAGTCGGGCGGCGGGTTCGGGCTCGCGTTCCGCGACGGCACAAACGGGGTGCTCGTCGGCGGCGACTACCGCAAGCCGGACGCGACGGCGGGCACCGGGGCGGTCACCGCCGACGGCGGCAAGACGTGGGCCGCGATCGAGAAGCCGCTGCCGTTCCGGTCCGGGGTCGCGTGGGCCAAGGACCGGTGGGTCGCCGTCGGCACGTCCGGCTCGGACGCCTCCTCAGACGGCGCGGCCTGGAAGCAACTGGACACCGACAAGTACAACAGCGTCGCGTTCACCGCGACCGGCGACGGCTGGGCCGTCGGCCCGAAGGGCCGCATCGCGAAGTTCGCGAAGGCGGATCGGTAAGGACGCCCCGACAAGGCCTCGATAGGTTTTGGCGAGCGGGGGACGTAAGTCCCCCGGTAGATTGGCCGAGCTTACCGGGGGACTTACGTCCCCCGCTCGCCCGTCCAGGCCGTGCGCCCTGAGCCCGATCCCGTTTGTCTCGCCCTCTGCCCGCGACACTCTTCGCGACACTCTTGATGAGAGCCCCCCGATGGTTCGATTCGTTCTCGCCGCCGCGGTCGCGCTGGTCGCCACCGCGGCCCCCGCACAGACGGTATCCACCTTCGCCGGCACGGGGGCGAAGGGCTTCTCGGGCGACGGCGGGCCGGCCGAGAAGGCGCAGCTCAACAATCCGTTCGCCGTGGCCCGCGGGCCGGACGGCTACCTCTACGTCTGCGACGTGGACAACCACCGCGTCCGCCGCGTGTCGAAAGACGGCACTATCACCACGTTCGCCGGGAACGGCAAGAAGGGGTACGCGGGCGACGGCGGCCCGGCTACCGAGGCGGCGCTGAACCAGCCCTACGAACTCGCCTGGGACAAGGGCGGGAACCTGCACTTCGTCGAGATCGGCAACCACGTCGTGCGCCGGGTGGACGCCAAGACGGGCGTCATCTCCACCGTCGCGGGCACCGGCAAGGCCGGGTTCGGCGGCGACGGCGGGCCGGCCGACAAGGCCCAGATGAACCAACCGCACAGCCTCGCGTTCGACGCGGCCGGCGACCTGTTCGTGTGCGACATCCTCAACCACCGGGTTCGCAAGATCGACGCGAAGACCGGCACGGTCACCACGTTCTCCGGCACCGGCGAGAAGAAGACCGCGGCGGACGGCTCGAAGATCGACGGCGCGGCGCTGCACGGCCCGCGGGCGCTCGCGTTCGCGCCGGACGGCACCCTGTGGCTGGCGCTCCGCGAGGGGAACGCGGTGCTGAGCCTCGACCCGAAGGCCGGAACCCTCAAGCGGGTCGCGGGCACCGGCAAGTCCGGGTTCACCGGCAACGGCGGGCCGGCGCTCGAGGCGACGCTGTCCGGCCCGAAGTGCGTCGGCCTCGACGCGAAGGGGAACGTGTACCTCGCCGACACCGAGTCGCACACGGTCCGCATGATCGACGCGAAGAAGGGGACGCTCGAACTGCTCGTCGGGGAGGGGCAGAAGGGCGACGGCCCGGACGGACCGGCACTCAAGTGCCGACTCGCCCGGCCGCACGGGGTGTTCGTGGACGCGGACGGCGGCGTCTACATTGGCGACAGCGAGAACCACCGGGTCCGCCTGCTCCGCCCGTGACCGCGGCCGCACACGCACGGGGTCACGTCGCGGTCGCCGCCGAGCGCGCGATCACAAGGGCGCTGACCGCCTTGAACTTCGCGTGCGCGGCGTCGCCGGTCCACTCGAACGCGACCGCTTCGACCGTGGTGGGCACCGCCCCGGCCTGTTCGAGCCGCCGGATCGCCGTGTCGTGGTCGATCCGCCCGCGGGCCGCGAGCGCGTCGACCGCGAGGTAGACGTGGAGCCCGGCGGCGAGCAGGTCGAGCGCGGTCTGCGCGACGCAGACGTGCGTCTCCATGCCGACGAGCACGACGCTCGGCCGCCGCAGCATCTCCAGTTCTTCGAGGAACGTTCCGGCCCCGCAGCAACTGAACGCGGTCTTCGCGGGGAGGTCCGCGGGGAGCCGGCGGGCGAGTTCGGGGGTGGTCGGGCCGAGCCCCTTGGGGTACTGCTCGGTCGCCCGCACCGGCACGCCGAGCAGTGCCGCGACGTCGAGGAGGAACCCGGCGTTGGCCACGAGCGCGGCGGCCGTGGGGATCTTGGCGAGGAGCCGGTCCTGCACGTCGATGACGACGAGGGCGGAGGTCTCGGCGCGGAGCCGCTTGACGGGACTGGTCACGGGTCACCTCGCGGAGTGGAGGGCGCGGGCGAGCGCCCTCAGTTCGGTGTCGAGCATGTCGAGCCGCTCGGCCGACGGGACGTGGCCGCCGAACCGCGCTTCATAGTACGCATCGACCCAGGCGGCCGGCACGCCGGCGACGGCGGCCGTGGCCGGGTCCGCGGCGAGGGCCGCGGCGACGCGGGCGGCGAACTCGCGGGGCGTGTCACCGGGGAACGGGGCCAGGCCGCGGGCGGCGAGGACCGCGAACAGGCGGCCGAGCCGGGTCGTCGCCGGCGCGACCGGGACCGTTTGCGCCCGCCGCATCCGCACGAGGGTCAGCACGAGCCCGGTGCCGACGAGCGCGAGCACCTCCCAGCGGGTCGCGAACCGGACCGCCCCCCACCCGGCCGCGGGGACCGCCGCGGCGGCGTCGCCGAACACCCCCCGGACCCACGCGCGGGCCTCCTCGGCCACGCCGTCCCCGGCGGGGTCGGGGGCGGGCTCGCCGCCCGGGGTCGGGTCCAGGGTCCGCCACCGGCTCACCGGCCGCTCGCGGGGGTCGTCGCCGGCGGGCGGCTCGAAGTCGGTGATGAGGGCGCACACCCAGGCGTGCGCGTGCTCCTGCTTGACGAGGTACTTGCGGGGGTCGGCGGTCGGCTCCCAGCCCTTGAACCCGAGCACCAGCACCGTCGGCACGCCCTGCGACCGGAGCATCAGAGCCAGCGCCGAGGCGAACCGCTCGCAGTGCCCGGACCGCGTGTGCAGCAGGAACTCCTCGATCGGGTCGAGGTCCTTCCGCGCCCGCCGGAGCCGCGTCGTGTACGTGAACTCCGGGGCGGTCGCGAGGTGGGCCGTGAACGCCCGCGCGACCGCGTCGTGGAACTCGCGCCGCGGGAGGTCGGTCACCGGGTCGCGGCAGTCGCCGGGGAGCTTCCCCTCGTTGACCATGCGGTTCACCAGCCCGTCGGCGTACTCCTTGACCCGCCGCACCGGGTTCTGGACGAGCGGGCGGAGCTTCGGGCCGGGGTCGGCGTCGCCGAGGCGGAACCGCGGGCTCAGGTCGGGCTCGGCCCGCGGCTGCCACACCTGGACGTAGTTGTGGACCTCGGTGCGGCGGATGCGGCCGGACCACAGGAACGAGCCGTCGCCGCCCCAGAGCCACGGCTGCGGGCCGTTCACGGTGGTGCTGGCAACGGGGACCGGCTGGTCGGCGGCCCAGGTGACCGGCTCGGCGAGGAACTGGCCGGCGAGCGACGCGGGGACGGCGAACCGGAGCGAGACCTGCCCCGGCCCGAGCCGCGGGGGCGACCAGTGGAGCTGCGCCCGCGGCGCCCCGTCCACGCCGGGGAGCGGGAGGTCGCTGGGCTGCCACGTCCCGCCCGCGTACGTCCGCAGCACGCGGCCCCGCCACAGTTGCCCCGCGGGGAGTTCGGGGGTGAGCCCGTCGGGCGCCTCGACCTCGACCTCGAACGCCGGGGCCGGGTTCCCGCGAAGGGTGCCCGTCTGGTTCAGGTCGATCATCTGGCTAGCGGCGTACCCGATCTCGACCCGCGGCTTGCCGAACTCGAGCTTCTCGCCGGGCGACGCCGGGGTGACGAGGTACAGCGGGACCGCGACCGCCGCGGCCGCGGCCGCGAGCCGCAGCGCCGGCCCCACCCCGGCCCGCGGGGGCCGGCCGGGCGGTTCGACGACGCCCGCGGGGGCGGGGGCCGGGCGGTTCGGGATCGGCCGCACCGCCCCGGCCTCGCGGCGGAGGTAGAACAGGCTCAGGCTCCAGACCGCGGCGAGCGCGTACAGGCCGATCAGCGCGGCGCAGACCGCGTCGTCCTCGATGGCCCCGCTGAAGCACACCCCGACGAGGCCCATCGCCTGGAGCGCCCAGTAGTCGCCGACGTGCTGCTCCCGGCGGGCCAGCTTGGCCGGGATCAGGGTGACGAGGAGCGGGCCGAACGGGGCGACGAGGACGAGCTGGAGGTTGGCGTCCTGCTTGTCGGGCCGCTGGGCGACCTGCGCGATGCGGACCGCGGCCCAGGCGAGGCTGAGCAGCCCGACGACGAGCCCGAGCCGGTTCGCGGCCGGGATCGAGAGCAGCGTGACGCGGGTTTCGAGGCGGTACAGGACCGCGAGCGCCGCGGCCGCGACCGCCGCGAGGACGGGCACCTCGGGGAGCAGGTCGGCCTCGGCGTACCCGACGCACGCGCACGCGAGCGCCAGCGTGAGGTACAGGCTCCGTCGGAACGCCGCGTCGCTGGGCATGACCGCTCGGCTCGTGTGGGGCAAAGGGGATAGCATACGCCGCCCGCGCGTTCGGTCGAGCGGCGGGGCCCGCCGCCGCGGCGCGACGGGGCGTCACTCGTGCCTGTCCTTGATGAGCCACGGGTCGGCGGTCCTCTCGCGCCACGCGGCGAGCTTGGTCCGCAGGTCCGCGAGGGTCTTCGCGTGGGCCGGGTCGGCGGCGAGGTTCTTCAGCTCGTTCGGGTCGGCGGTCAGGTCGTACAGCTCCTCCTTCGGCCGGTGCAGGAACGCCTCGACGGGGCGCGAGCCCATCATCTTGTCGCCGCGCTTCAGCACCCCCTGCCAGGTGTCCGAGCCCCACAGGTCGGCCGCCGACGGGTACTCGAGGGGGTGCGCGAGGTTCACGATCAGCTTGTGCTCGCGGGTCCGCACCATCCGCATCGGGTAGTACATCGTGACCTCGTGGAACTGGTGCGAGCCGTACACCTCCTCCCAGCCCCCGGCCGGGTCCTGTTCCAGCACCGGGAGGACCGACCGCCCCGGGAGCGGCACGTCCTTCTTCCCGACGGCGGCCGGCTTCACCCCGCACCAGTCGAGGACAGTCGGCGCGAGGTCGGTGAAGCTCACCATCGCGGGCGACACCACGCCCGCCTTCTGGCCGGGCCGCACCACGACCATCGGCAGCCGCACGCCGGAATCGTACAGCGTCGACTTCGCGCCGGGGAACGGGATGCCGTTGTCGCTGACGAAGATCACGAGCGTGTCGCCCAGCTTCTTCGCGTCGGCGAGCTCGCGCACCACGCGGCCGACGCTGTCGTCGAGCCGCGCTACGCTCTGGTAGTAGTCCGCGAGGTCGGCGCGGGCGTCGGGCTGGTCGGGGAGGTGGTACGGCAGCGGGAGCGCCTTCGGGTCGAACTTCACCGCGGGCACGTCGGCCGGGTACTTGCCGTCGTTGGCGAACCCCTTGCCGGCCCGGTGCGGGTCGGTGAACCCGACGAGCAGGAAGAACGGCTTGTCGCCGGTGTCGGCGAGGAACTTCTTCACGTCGGCGGCGATCGCCACGGGGTTCCGGCCGCTGTTCGCCACCTCGACGTCGAACGGGTACACCTCCTTCGGCTGGACGTGCAGTTTGGCGACGACGCCCGAGCGGTACCCCGCCGGGGCGAGCAGCGCCGGCAGCCCGCGGACGTTCTTGAACGAGTGCTGGTTGTGCGCGGCGTGCGCCAGCCCGTACTGCCCGCAGGCGTGCGTCGGCAGCCCGGTGAGGATCGTGGCGCGGCTTGGGCTGCACGACGACACCGACGCGAACGCGTGCGTGAACCGGGTGCCCGACTTCGCCAGCGCGTCGATGTGCGGGGTCTTCGCGGCCGGGTCGCCGTAGCACCCGAGCTGGAGGCCGAGGTCGTCGGCGACGAGGAGCAGGACGTTCCTGGGGGCGGCGGCCGCGGGCGGCGCGGCGACCGCGAGAGCGACGAGGGAGAGCAGCGTGCGGATCATCGGGGGACTCCGGGGGGCGGCTCCCCAGAGTGTACCAAAGTAGCAGGCACACTCTGTGTGCCGTCGCCGCGAATCACAGGAACGGCACACGGACTGCGCCTGCTACTTTGCGGCCTCACCCCATCGGGATGTGCCCCTGGCCGACGGGCACGTCGGGCGGCGTGGTCGGCTTGCTCCCGTACACGAGGGTGACGAGGTCCGGCGCGCCGACCGGGTGCGGGAGCGCGAACAGCTCGCCGTACTTGTACCCGCACTTGAACCCGTGGTAGCCGTTGGTGGAGGTGACGAAGTGCTTTACCCGCTCGAACCGCTCGTCGTCGAACTGCGACTTGTACGCCCGGATCGACGCGAGCTTCTGGTCGAACGTCTCGGTGACGTCGACGACGAACGTGCTGTGCCAGCTCCGCTGCTCGGCGTCGGTCGGGAACGGGGCGTACACGAGGTGCGGGACGCGGTACGGGGCGGTGCCGTCGAACCGCTCGTCCCACTTCGTTAGTTGCGAGTAGAACCGGGCCGCCTCGCCGATGAGGTGGCCCTGGAAGTGGTCGGGCGACGCGGCGGGGGTGCGGCCGGCCCCGAGGATGACGATGCCGGGGCGGTACCGGCGGAACTCGGTCGCGAGCTTGAACCGGTTCTCGGGGCTGTCCATCAGCACGCGGTTGGGCAGCGCGACGTTCACCCGGAGCGGGACGCCGAGCACCCGCCGGGCCTCCTCGGCTTCCTTTTGGCGGGTCTCGACGCTCCCGCGGGGCGTGGGCTCGCCGCTGGTGAGGTCGAAGATGCCGACCTTGTACCCCTGCTTGACGAGCTTGGCGAGGGTGCCGCCGCAGAGGATCTCGAGGTCGTCGGGGTGGGGCGCGACGGCCAGGACGTCGAGCCGGTCGGGAAGGGGAGCGTCGCTCACGGGAACCTCCAGGGTGTGTGAACACCGGATACCGTGACGTTGTACGCCGACTTACACTGCGGGGCGCGCCGCCGCGCCTTGCCGACCGTGCCGCGGGGGTCTATCCTGGGGTGGTTGGCCAAGTGGCGGAATGGCAGACGCACTCGACTCAAAATCGAGCGCCGCAAGGCGTGTGGGTTCAAGTCCCACCTTGGCCACCTCTCTTTTCTCACCCCGCACCGTTCTCCTCCCCCCTACCGACATTGCGGGCACCGCCCGCCGGTCGTTCTCATTGATTCGGCCGCGTCGCGCCACCCGTCGCCGATGAACTCCGATTTCGCCAAATCAACCTAATTCTTGCGGACAAATTTGTATTGGATCGACACCATGACGAACCTCCTCAACACGTTGCGACCGATGGACCAACTCGGCCGCGAGCACCCGGAAGTCCGGACGAACTGGGTCTGGGACGGGTACCTCGCGGGCGGGAACGTGACCCTGCTCACCAGCCAGTGGAAGGCCGGGAAGACGACCCTGCTCGCCGGGCTCCTCCGCGCGCTCGGCCCCGGCGGCGCGTTCCTCGGGCGGGCGTGCGCCGCGGGAACCGCCGTCGTGGTCTCGGAGGAGGCCCCGGCGCACTGGGCCGCCCGGGGCCGGGCCGTGCCCCTCGGGCCGCACGCGCGTCTCCTGTCCCGCCCGTTCCGCGAGCGCCCGAGCCCCGCCGCGTGGGCCGACCTCGCCGCCGAGGCCGAGGGGCTCCGCGCCGCCGGCGGGCTCGACCTGTTCGTCGTGGACACGCTCGCCGCGTTCCTCCCGGGCCGCAGCGACAGCGACCCGGCCACCCTCCTCGACTTCCTCCACCCGCTCCGCCGGCTCGCCGAACTCGGGGCCGCGGTGCTGGTGCTCCACCACCCGCGGAAGAAGCCGGCCGAGGAGGGGGCCGCGGCCCGCGGGAGCGGCGCGCTGCTCGGGTTCGTGGACGTGGCCCTCGAACTGCACCGGTACGGCACCCTCGAGGCCGACCGCACCCGCCGCAGGCTCGTCGGCCAGTCCCGGCACCCGGAGACGCCCCCCCGCCCTCGTGTACGACTGGACCCCGGGCACCGCCGAGTTCCGGGTCGTGGCCGACGTGCGGACCGCGCGGTTCCGCGAGAACTGGGCGGTCGTGGAGAAGCTGTTGAAGGGGCGGGGGACCGCGGTGACGCACAAGGACCTGCTGGCCGACTGGCCCGCGGACCGGGAGCGGCCGAGCCCGCACCACCTGTACGAGTGGCTCGGGCGGGCGTTCGAGGAGCGCAAGGTGGAGCGGTACGGCGCGGGCACCCGCCGCGACCCGTACACGTTCCGCCTGCCGGGGCCGCCGGGCGGCGACCTCGACGACCTGCGGGCGCGGTTGGGCGTGTGGTAACCGGGCGGTCACAACTCGCTCTCGGTCGCGCCCTCGTGCGCGGCCCGGTGGGCGGCGACGGCGGGGACGGTGGGCTTGATCGGACGCGGCCGGCCGCAACGCCCGGAGCGGGGTCGGAGCCCCCTTACTTCTTGGGGGCGGCCCGTGCGGCTTCGGCGGGGCTCAGGAGGCCGTTGCCGTCCGCGTCGAGCCGGTTGAACGCGGCCCCGGCCCCGAGGAACGCGGCCGCCGACACGTCCCCGTCGCCGTTGCGGTCCATCGCCCGGAACCACTCCGGCCCAGACCGGGCCGGGGCGGGAAGCTCCGGCGACGGCCGCCCGCGGCCGATGGTCACCACCGCGTGCTGCGGCAGCCGGGCCGGGTCGAGCGCGCCGTCCGTCACCGCGCCGGCGGCCCGCACGTGGTCGGCGGCCGACCGCAACTCCCGGGGCGCGAGCGCGCCGTCGCGGTCCGCGTCGGGCAGTTCGAACAGGCCGGCCCCGAGGTCCGTCACCCCGATTACGACCGCGCCCTTCGCGAGCACCGCCTCGAGGTCGAGCCACCCGTCGAGTTCGGCCCGCGCGGGCCGTGCGTCCCCGTCGCGGTCGGCGAACGGGAGGAGGAACTTCAGCGCCAGGCCGCCGGCTTCTCGAGTTCGACGCCGTCGAGGTGGCCGTTGGCGTCGGCGTCCGACTCGGCGAACGTGCGGCGGGCCGCTTCCGCTGCGACCGCGACCCCGTCGGGGGCGCGGGCCGCCCGACGCGAACCCGTCCCCGGCGGCCGCGAGGAGCGGGAGCAGAGAGGGCCGCTTCCCGTCCGGGTCCGGTGCGGCCGCCGCAACCGGCTCGGTCACCAGTGGCGGGGCCGCGCCCGGGTACCGCAGCCCGGGGGCCAACTCGGCCGCGGACACGAGTTCGTCGGCGTTGGCGTCGAGGGGGGCGAGCGCCTTCGGGGCGGCGAGCAGTTCCGCCTCCGTGACCTTCCCGTCACCGTCGGCGTCGAGCTTGACCCGGAGGGCCTCCGGTCCGGTTAGCAGTCCGACTCGGCGAGCACCTCGCCGACCGCGAACGTGCTGACCGCGTGCAGGACGGCGACGTTTCGGTTCCGGCCGGGACACGGAACGGGACGCGGTCACTCGATCCTGCCGTGCGGAACTCCGTCGCCCCACGAGGGTCGCCGCGGAGGGCGGCCCCGACAAGCCCAAGGCAAAGGGCTCGGTGGGGGCCGCCCTCCGCGGCGGCCCGCCGGCCACGTCGTGCGTATCCCAAGAGGACTTCAACAGAGTCGAAGATGGGAGCGATTCCACCCGGACGGATGAAATGGGGCTGT